>JAIPFV010000010.1 GCA_021736475.1 Spirochaetia bacterium
ACCGGTGATCAAAAGAATGAGGGCTACTGTAAGTCCGACTATGCGCAGCTCTGCCGGTACCCCCCTCTCCATGCGGTAAAAGAATGGAGAATTGTCATTGACCGCAGATATGTCTTCCTTGCTCCGCCCTATGTACTGCTTAAGCGAAATTTCTCCTTGGGATAGAGCGTACAGGTCCGGATGAAACACCGGCCTCTGTTGGCCGGTGCCTCCGTTTTCAGTATCGATTGCTGTGAGACTCTGCGGGACTGTGGGAATAAAGTTGGTAGATCCGCCCACAGGAAAGTTTTCAAGAATAGCCTTGAAACCGGCTATTTCAGCCTCGGTGAAAGCCTCATTTTTTATGACCAGAGTAGGGTTGCGGTCCGAACCAATGACCACTACCCGTTGCATTGCCTCACGGCTGGAGAGCCCCTGCGCCTGAAACGAGGTAACCGCGTTGGAAATAAGTCTGAGCAGTTCATTTGGATAGTGGGTTATAATAATAAGCTGACCGCCGGTAGCGAGAGATCTTCGATACTCACTAAAGGCGTTGTGGGTGAAGAGGTAATTTTCAGTGAGAGAGTGGTTACTGAAGTTGCGTGCACTTTTGATGATTGGCAGCCCCATCAGGATTACATTGTAGGTAGTTTCGGAAGACCGCAAAAAAGAGCGCCCCTCGTCCTCGAAAATAGTTATCCTTGGATGTTTTGAGTAGATCCCGCCGCTGAACTCGTCATAAGAGCGAACCATATCGATAAAATCGGGGTTTATCTCTACTGCATCTATCTGTTTGTAGCCTGACAGCAGGAGGGTTACCACATCAATTCCGCCCCCGCTGCCGATAACCGCCGCCCGTTGTTTTTGGTCCTCCTCTGTTACCAGCAAGGGAATGCCTCCCATGTACTGCAGCAACAGGTTTTGGGCTAGTGCAGAGCGTACTTTTCCGCCCTTCATTTCCACCATTTTGGTACCCGCCGCACCATCAATGAACATTGTCTTGAATAACGGGTTACCGGTTTCCACAAGGTCCACCCGCCCAAAAGCAGACCAGCGAGTCTCCACAATTTCGGCTGGCGAGGAGCCGTTATTTAACATCACCGTCATCTCTTTCTGCCAAGTGCGGGTGGGTAAGAGTCTTCCTTCAAAGGAGAGGAAGAGACTGCAGCTGGTAAGAGCGAGGATGGAGAACAGGAAAGCACTACTGCTGACTCGTTTGTGATAGTACATAATATAGATGAGAAGCCCTGATAGAGCAATGAACAGTACCACAAGCGAGAGGGTGGTAACGGCCCCGGTAGCGTTCAACAGCAAGAAGGAGAGCAGCGAACCGAGGGACGCCCCTATAAGGTCCGAGGCATACAGCAGGGAAACCTTGACCCCGGATTCCTGAAAAATGAGAACCTGAAAAATACCTACCGATAGAAATACGAGAAAAGTGAATATAAGCGAGGGGATAAGTACTGTATGAATACTATTGACGACCAACAGAAGTAGCAGCATTGCGGGAGGCAGCGCAAGGGCTCCACCCGTTAACACGCTACGCTTTTTGGGGGGGATATAATAGGTGAGCACCGCTCCAAAGCCGATTCCTGCGACACTAAGGGATATGAGAATGTACACATAGCTTTTGACAAAGAGGAAAGAAAAGAGCCGGGTAAGGGCTACTTCGAAGGCGAGGGATGCTGCACTCAAAGCGAAAAGGGACGCCAGAATAGCCCAACGCCGAAAAGTGGTGGATGTTAATTTTGGTATTTGGTCAGACCAACTCATAGATCCGTATGGTAATGCTGCAGGTAAAGTACTGTCAAGGGAAAAGTGGTAGTTCCTGAATATATAGTTTTTAAAAGTTTTTCTTGACAGCTCCACAAGACGATGGTTTAATAAATATAAAGGTAATACCAAAAGACAATAAACCGATAGGAGTTAACTATGAGTGATTTTCGTGATGTAAAGGGCAAAGTAGCCATCGTTACCGGAGCTGCCCGCGGCATAGGTAAAGGAATCGCTGAAACTTTAGCCAGTGAGGGAGTTCATGTGGTTATGGCCGATCTGCTTGACCTGGTTCATGAGTCCTGCAAAGAGGTTAATGAAAAGTACCCCGAGAGTAAAGCTTATTCAGTAGTTCTTGATGTATCCGATGAAAATGCAGTCAAGGAATTGGTAGCAGGTGCGGTAAAGAAATTCGGAAAACTGGATATTATGGCTAACAACGCCGGCATGCATGCTCCCACCGGAAATGTGTGGGAAACTGAAGAGAAAACTATCGACCGGATAATGGCAGTGAATTTTAAGGGAATTTTCTTTGGATGTAAGTACGCCGCTCAGCAGATGATCAAACAGAAGAGCGGTACCATTGTGAATACCGGTTCTTTCTTTGGCAAAGTTGGACACCCCGGTTCTGCAACCTACGGCGCCTCTAAAGCGGCAGTGCATACTATGACCCAATCCCTGTCTCAAGAAATTGCCGAGTACAAGGTAAACGTAAACGCCCTGTGTCCCGGTCTGGCGGCCTCTGAAATGCACTGGGGCTTTGTTGAAGCCGATGCAAAGGCTTTGGGTATCACTTTTGACGAAATGAAGGAGAAGGAATTAGAAGATATTCCGCTTCATCGTTATGGATACGGTAAAGATTTGGCTGGAGCCATCATGTGGTTGGCTACCCCTTCCGGGGAGTATATAACCGGACAGCTGATCAATGTGAACGGTGGTCTCGACTTTACCTAAAAATGAGGGAGGATGGGCGTGGCCTATCCTCCTACTCGATTTTTATGGAAAGCAGTGAAAAAGAAGAAAGGGAGAGTTTATGGGTGCTGCATTGATAGTGATGACATTGATCGACAGGGAGGCTGTATATGCAGCAGGCTGAGTTGATGGCGAACCCTGCCGAACAGCGCACTACGTTGATGAGACGTATTGCAAAGGCTACTGAAAAGCATGGTTTGATTGTGGCGTTTTTTATTGTGGTCGCATTTTTCTCGATCGCATCGGAAAATTTTTTAAGTCCAAAAAATGTGATGCTTGTGCTTAGACAGGTTTCCATATTAGGTACGATTGCAATCGGAATGACCATAGTAATAACGGTAGGGCATTTTGATTTGTCAGTGGGGTCGCTTACTTCACTTACAGCTGTAGTGGTTATCAGCATGCACGATATAGTAGGTCCGGTGCCGGCAATGCTAATAGCTATTCTGGTGGGTCTGATTTCCGGTGCCTTCATTGGGTATCTGGTAGGTTATTTAAGGCTAAATTCACTCATCATTACGTTGGGCATGTTGGTAGGCCTACAGGCTATAGTGCTTATCTATACAGGTGGAAAGTATACAAGAATAGTCGCACCCGATGAAACCTGGTTTGGATTCATCGGTAGAGGGTTTCTGTTTGGAGTTCCTCTTCCGGTAATAATCCTGGGAGTCCTGCTGCTTATTTTTTCGGTAATTCTGCTCAAAACGGTCTTTGGTAGACAAGTGTTCTCTGTGGGGGGTAATCCGACGGCCAGTAAGTTTTCGGGTATTTCCGACAGGAAGATAATATTCACAGCTTTTGTGATCTCTGGCTTTTTGACGGCGATTGCCGGCATAATAATGGGGTCCCGTCTGATGGCTGCGCAAAATTACTTAGGCCAGGGCTATGAGTTTGAGGTAATTGCCGGAGTTATTCTGGGAGGCGTGAGTTTGTCCGGAGGAGAGGGCAATATATTTAAGGCTTTCATCGGTATACTCATTATCGGAATTTTGAAGAACGGGTTTCTACTGTTGGGTTTTCCCTACTATTTTCAGTGGGTAGCGCAGTGGGTCATAGTCGTTGGAGTAGTGTGGCTCGATGTAGCAACAAAAAGAGGGAAGGTACTAGGATGATTCAAAAATTAGTTATATCGTTAAAAAAGCAGCCGATCTGGTTGATTCTCTTAGGTATGATTGTGCTGTCGAGTGTTTTCATTCCGGGGTTTTTATCTTTCGGTAACTTTAGCAATGTATTAGTCCAATCGGCGGTAGATGGAATGTTGGCACTCGGTATGACGTTTCTGATGATCAACGGTTATTTCGATCTTTCTGTGGGAACAGTTATGGGTTTTACCGCGGCTTTAGCAATTGGGCTCCAACCCTATGGACTGTTTGTAGCGGTTGTGGTTGCTCTGCTTGCCGGCGCGGTAATTGGTGCAATAAATGGGTTCTTCGTTGCAAAAGCAAAGATTAACGCATTTATTGTTACTCTGGGGTCGTTCATTGGTGTTCGGGGTTTGATCTATATCTATACCGGAGAACAGGCTCTGGTAGGCGATATAATGGAGTTCGGTATGTTTGGGGCCAGCAGCTTTCTTGGCCTGCCGACACTCTTTGTCATTATGTTTGTATTGATGCTAATTGCAGAGTTTGTGTTGCGTAAAACACCCCACGGAAGATACACCTACTCGATTGGGGGTAATATTGAAGCTTCGGAAAATGCCGGTATTCCGGTGGATCGAACTATTTGGCTCAATTTTATTATCTGCGGTTTGACCGCCGCCGCCGGTGGCGTGCTGTTGGCCTCGCGTCTAAATGCTGCTACTCCTACACTAGGCTGGCCGGATAAGAATCTTATGACAATAGCTGTCGTGGTCCTCGGAGGTACAAGCCTTGCCGGAGGGTACGGGAATATTACAAGAACTCTCGGAGGGCTTTTTACATTCGGTGTGCTGTATAACATATTGAATCTGCTGGGTGTACAGAGTTACTACAATACCCTTATCACGGGAATAGTACTCATACTGGTTGTGTATATCGATGCACATATTCGAAAAAATAAAGTAAGTATAGGATAATTTTTCAACGGGTGGTTGGGGAAGTGCAGACGGATATCGTTGATATCTATGAAAAAGCGGCAGTGCAGATGCACCCGCAAAAAAAGGAGTGGCTTATGAAAAAAACAGTTAATGTGCTGTTGGTACTGGTAATGGTACTGTGTGTAGGATCCGTGGCTTTTGCCAACGGACAGCAGGAAGCGGATGTGGATGATGGTACTATACTTATCGGACATACGGCAAATAACACGGGTATAGATAGTTATCAGACGACCCACGATAAAGTGTATCGCGATACTATCGCAAATACCGAGGGTGTCGAGGCAATTATACTCGATGCAAAGGGTGATGTTGCAAAGCAGATCAGTCAGATTGAAACCCTTATTCAGAAGGGCGTAGATGCAATGACCGTGTGGCCGGTAAACGGTAAAGCTGTGGTTCCGGCAGTAAAGAAAGCCTTTGATGCCGGCATTCCTGTGATTATTGTTAATTCTCTTATTGATGAATCAGGCTATGAGTATGCAGTTGGATTTGCCGGTCCGAATACCTATACCGAGGGTGAGAATGCTGCAAAGGGTATGATCAAGGCGCTTGATGGAAAGGGTGATGTGGTTGAATTGATGGGACTTCCCGGATACGTAACCGCTATTAACCGGTCTGAAGGCTTTCAGGATTACATCAAAGCAAATGCTCCCGGAATTACCATTCTTGCAACCGAGCCTACCGACTGGAACCGTGCAAAGGCAACCCAGGTTATGGAAAATCTGATTGTAAAATACGGAGATCAGATCGACGGTGTGTATGTGGCGGATGACAATGTTGGAATCGGAGGTCTGAATGCTTTGAAAGAAGCTGGTATGGCCGGCGACGTAGTCATGACAAGTGCATGTATGTTTGGTGAAGGCTACGACGCAATGGAAGAAGGCTACATCATGGGATCAGTGTATCAGTCTCCGGCTGAAGATGCTCGCAAAGCAGTCGAGACTGCAATAAAAGCAGCTAAGGGCGAAGAGGTTCCCTTCTGGAACTACTTTGAGACTCCTGTGGTAACTCCCGACAACATGAAAGATTTCGAACGACCTAATTTCTAAGAAACTGAAGTTTACCGTCTGCAGCGCGACTGCAGACGGTAATAATTATGTCGATTAAAGGGGAAAAGATCAGATGGAAGAAACGGCAGCAACTACGGCAAGGGTATTAGAAGCGAGCGGGATCTCTAAAACATTTCCCGGAGTTAAAGCCCTTGAGAATGTGAGTTTAACCCTTAACAAGGGTGAGGTGCTCTCACTTGTCGGAGAGAATGGGGCGGGCAAATCTACTCTTACCAAAGTTCTTTCGGGTTTATATAGGACCGATCATGGCGTCGGTAGTATAAAACTGAATGGAGAATTGGTTCATTTTCAAAACGCGAAGGAAGCCAAAGACCACGGGCTTATCACAATTTTTCAGGAGCTTTCACTCGTGAAAGGATTGACCGTTGCAGAGAATGTGTTCTTAGGAAACCTGCCGCGGACTAAGTTTAACTTAATTGATTGGCATACGTTACGTGAGCAGACCAGGAATATTCTGGCTGAAATGGGACTTGATATTTCTCCCGATGAGCTTGCCGGGGACCTTTCCATATCTAAACAGCAGATGGTCGAGATTGCTCGGGCTTTCACCCTTGGGGCAAAGGTGTTGATTTTTGATGAACCAACTTCCTCTCTTACAGAAACCGAGAAGGAAATACTATTTAAGATTATACATACCCTTCGTGAAAAGGGAGTAGGAATAATTTACATTACTCATAAGATGGATGAAGTTTTTGAGATTAGCGATCGGATAACGGTACTGCGCGATGGAAAGAACAGTGGAGACCTGAACACCTCTACTGCGAAACTTGACGATATTATCAGCCTGATGATCGGACGAGTTATTGATGATTACTTTCACAAAAATGAAGCCGAGAAGGGAAAAGAGATTCTGCGGGTCGAACAGCTTTCCTCCGCCGGTCTGTTCAAAGATATAAATTTTTCCGTTCGGCAGGGCGAGGTAGTTGGCCTCTATGGATTAGTAGGTGCCGGACGAACCGAGCTGGCTGAAACAATTTTCGGAGCCAGGCCAGTCACCTCGGGCAAGGTGTTAATAGAGGGCCAGGATGTCCGAATTAAGGATACCGGAGATGCGGTGCGCTTGGGCCTTGGATTTGTACCTGAAGACCGGAAAGAAAAAGGGGTCGTCCTTAAGATGTCCTGTATTGAAAATACCAGTATCGCGAAACTTCCCTGGATGAGTAACTACGGCTTTCTGCGTGAAAAAGAAGAGAAGGAGATATTCAAAGAGTATAAGGATAAGTTGTCCATCTCTACGCCTAGTCCCCAGCAGCAGGTGGTAAAATTGAGCGGCGGGAACCAGCAGAAAATAGTAATTGCTAAATGGCTCTGCCTGAATCCGCGGCTGCTTATTTTAGATGAGCCTACCCGGGGAATTGATGTCGGTTCAAAGGCAGAGATCCATAAATTGATCGCCAAGCTTGCGGAATCGGGCATAGCGGTAATCGTTATTAGTTCGGAGATGCCGGAGATTATGGGCGTGAGTGACAGAATTATGACAATGCGCGAGGGGAAGATATCGGGTGAGTTTACAGGTGACGACATTACCGAGCAAAACCTAATAACTGCCATTGCGCATGTAAACTAATGGAGAAGGAAAGGAATACCAATGGAAAGAGTTAGATTGGGCGTGCTTGGAATGGGTCGTCAAGGACAGATTCACTCGAAGAACATTGCCTACAGAATACCGGAGGCCGAGCTGGTGTGTGTCAGCGATGTAACCCAGGAGCGGGCTCAACAGGTTGGAATTGACGGTGTTGAAACTTACGATGATTATCGAAGGCTTATAGATAGGGGCGATTTGGACGGAGTGGTAATCGCCACCTCCACCGATACCCACGAAGAGGTCATTAAAGCTGCCTCTGAGGCGGGGCTGCATATGTTTTGTGAAAAACCGATTGCTACCAGTTTAGCAGCAATCGATGATGTTCTCGAAACTGTTCGTAAAGCTGGGGTAAAGTTTATGGTTGGCTTCAACCGTCGCTTTGACCCCACCTTTAAGCACGTGTGGGAGCTTGTACAGAATGGAACAGTCGGCAATCCTATGATTGTTAATATTACCAGCCGCGACCCGCAGCCTCCGCATTTAGAGTATCTGAAGGTCTGCGGGGGAATCTTTTTCGACACAACCGTTCACGATTTCGATATGGCCAGGTATCTATCGGGTAAGGAAATTTACGAGGTGTATGCCGCGGGAAGTGTGTTGGTAGATAAAAGAATTGGTGAACTGGGAGATCTTGATACCACCATGGTGAGCTTAAAGTTCGAAGGGGGGACCCTTGGCTCTATCAACAATTCGCGTCAAACAGGCTACAGCTACGATCAGCGAGTCGAGGTCTTTGGTTCGAATGCCTGTGCTTTCGGCAACAATGAGACACCTACCCGAGTTGAATACACGAACCCAAAGGGTACCCACAGCGATGTACCCCTGTACTTCAATATAGAGCGTTATCCGGAGGCTTTCTATGGAGAGATCCAAGCCTTTGCCGATTGTATCAAGAACGATACGCCGGCACCGGTTACCGGAGAAGATGGAAGAAAAGCGGTAGTGTTGTCAATGGCAGCCCGTAAGTCATACGAAGAGAACCGGCCGGTAAAGATAACTGAGATAGGATAGGAAGGTAGTCTATGTATGGGAACAATAAAATTGGAATATGTGCATGGTCCCTGCCGATTGAGGGTCCCTACGCGTGTAAGCTGGCATCAGAAATTGGTCTGGATGGAATTCAGCTGGATATAGGGCCTTACGAACGCGGATTCCCTCTCTCACGTGATTTTGTGCAACAAGCGTATGTAGAGGCTGCCGCTGAGTATGGAATCAGTTATCCATCCATGGCCGCACGGGTGTCGGATTACTACAGCATGGTGTCCGAACCGGGCGAGGCGGAGCATGAGATTGTAAAACAGGGTATAGAGAAAGCTATCGAAGCCTGCGGAAAGATGAATATTCCGGTACTGCTCATACCGAATTTTGAGAAGAGTGCCATAAAAAGTTATCGTGATTTTGATATTGCAGTGGATGTGATGAAGTGGGCCTGTGAGCTGGGAGCTCGAAATGGAGTTACTATTGCAGCCGAAAATACGTTGTCGATAGAGGAAACGGTAAAGCTGCTCTCCAGTGTAGATAAACGCAATTTTAAGCTCTACTTTGACTTTCAAAACTACTATCTTCACAAGAATTATTACAGTCCGGACATTCTTGAGGCACTCATGCCGCATGTGGTGGAGCTGCATGTAAAGGATGGGAAAAATAGGGATTTAAGTGGAGCCCTGTTAGGTAAGGGTGATGTGAACTTCTCTGAATCGATGGACGTGCTTAGAAAGAGTAACTACTCCGGTTGGGTGGTAACGGAAAACTATTATGATGTGGCGCCGCTGTGCGGCGAGAGCGATAATCCGGTTGAACTGATTAAACAGGATCTTTCAACCATAAAAAGGGCGCTTTCTTAAAATAAATTGAGAAGGTGATTGATAGATAAACTGTGCATGGTCGGCCGCGCCGAACGGGCTAGGTGTACATGGTTAATGGTCTAATAATATTATTATAGGAGGATTACATGGGAACTTTAGGAACAATGGCAACCGATGCTGAAATCCGCATAGATTATGATAAGCTGAGGAAAGATCGGCTTCGTAAAATGCAGGAGCAAATTAAAAAGGACAAGCTTGGTGCGCTGCTTGCATTTGATCACGATGCAATTCGTTATATCACAAGTACCAAACTCAACGACTGGATGAATAACAAGCTGGCCAGGGCAACCCTGGTTTCGGCCGACCAGGATCCGATTCTCTATGAAGCGGGAAGTGCGATTGAGGCTAAAAAGAAGCTTTGTCCCTGGATAGCAGACCGTATCTTTCCATTTACCGGTGGGGCAATGAGAGGCTCCTTTCCGGCTCCGGTTGTGAAGGCACATGCGAAAAAATTTGCAAAAGAGCTTAAAACTATTCTGACTGAGTGGGGCGTAGAGAAAGAGCCTCTCGGCATTGATATTACAGAAATCCCTTTTATTCTTGCTCTGCAGGAAGAGGGACTAAAGGTTGTAGACGGACAGCAGACCATTCTGGAAGCCCAGAAAATTAAGACAAAAGAGGAAATTGACCTGATCGAGATGTCTATAGCAATTGATGAGGCGGCATTTTGGGAGGTCATCACTCATGCGAAACCCGGTGTAACTGAAAATGAACTGAATGGTCTTATGCGAAAGAGAATATACGAGCTCGGTGCAGAGGAAATTCAGAACATCAATGTGATTACCGGTAACCGTTCTTACCCTCATCCCCATGATGCCTCCGATCGGATGCTGCGAATGGGAGATATGATTTTTATAGACATTGTCAGTGTCTTTAACGGGTATCACACCTGTTACTACCAGTCTTTCGTAGTGGGGCCTCCATCGCAGCAGCAGCTCGATATTTATCGAACCACCTATGACTGGTTGTTTGATGCTGCAAAATTGCTAAAACCCGGTGTAAGCACTGCTGATATCGCCCGTCAATGGCCTGAAGCTCACACCCTTGGTTTGAACAATGAAGCGGAAGCTTTTGCCCTGGAACTTGGACATGGAATTGGAATCACCCACTGGGCTAAGCCGGTTATCAGCCGCTGGTTCAGTATTGATCACCCCGAAATTTTGGAAGAAGGGATGGTCTTTGCCCTGGAAACCTACAGTGGATCGGGTAATGATGCCGCACGAATTGAAGAGATGTTCGTGATCGAAAAAGACGGAGCCCGGCAGCTAAGTAAATTCCCCTCTAAAGATCTGATCTCTGTTCCCACGGCAGGGAACCTTCTTCCACGGGGTTAAGCATGTGTACCTCGACGAACGTCCCGCTCCACCGGCTACCACCCGCGGTGGACGGGACTGTTCGTCTTTTTTTTTCAAAGATGAAGAGTTTAGTAGCTTTGTTTCTTGACGGGGGAATACTTGTAGAATATGATAATGGTATGACCAATAAAAAGGACAGACAATAGGAGTGATACATGAACGATGTAGATTATATAAAAGGGCTGGTACAGCAGTCTAGGCAGGCTTTACAGGAGATCGAATCCTTTGATCAAAAAGCGGTAGATAGGCTGGTTCGAGAGATAGCCAAGTATGTATTTGACAATGCCCAAGAGCTGGCGGAGATGTCGGTGAAAGAGACCAAGATGGGCGCTGTCGAATACAAGACCAAAAAAAACCTCGGGAAAGCACGTATTATGTGGCACAGTCTCAAGGGTAAAAAGTCTATCGGCATCATCAGCGAAGACGAGGAGACCGGCATTATTGAGGTTGCGAAACCGGTAGGAGTTGTCGGAGCAATTCAGCCTACTACTAATCCTCAAGTTACCCCTATGGCCAATGCAATGGCTGCTATTAAGGGGCGTAATGCGATTATTATTGCACCCCATCCCAGAGCCGAGAAAACGACTAAGTACCTGGTGGATCGATGGAATGAAAAACTGGAAGAGCTCGGTGCTCCTAAATATCTCATTCAGTATGTTGACGGCGCCAGTGTGGAGCGCACCAAGCACTTGATGGAAAATGTGGACGTGATAGTCGCCACCGGCGGGCCGGGAATGGTAAGAGCCGCCTACTCAAGCGGAAAGCCTTCATTCGGGGTAGGTCAGGGGAATGTGCAGACCATCATCGATCGCGGTGTTGATATTCAGGCCGCGGTTAAAATGATAATTGACGGGAGAACTTTTGATAACGGCATTATCTGTTCCGGAGAACAGACCATCATTACCCCGGTAGAGCTCTACGAAGAGATGCGCAAGGAGGTTGAGGCCTACGGCGGCTATTGGATAGAAAAAGAGGCGGAACGGGAAAAGATTATCAACGTACTGTTTCCTGATGGAAAAACTAATAAAGAGATGGTAGGCCAGACCGTACAGGATATAGCCAAGGCTTCCGGAGTTACTATTCCGGAGGGAACTAAGGTTATCGTAATCCCGGAGGAAACCTGGAATAAAGACAGCCTCTTGAGAAAAGAGAAAATGTTCCCGGTTATTACTCCCTTCAAGTATGAGGAGTTTTCCGAAGCCATCGACATTGCGATCGAGAATCTGGAACTTGAAGGAAAGGGACACTCGGTCTCTCTGCACTCGTACAATGACGAGAATATTCGGGAGCTCGGGCGACGGGTGCCCGTGAGCAGAGTTATGGTAAATCAGCCTTCTGCGACTCACACCGGAGGCAACTTTGTGAATGGACTGAATGCAACCAGTACTCTCGGCTGCGGATCCTGGGGAAACAACAGCATTTCAGAGAACTTCTACTACAAGCATTTGCTCAACATTACCCGCGTGGCGAAAGTACGAAAGAATCCAGTTGTTGTCACTGATGAAGAGTTGTGGAGCGAAGAGGTTTAAGGAGTAGGGCATGAAGTTACTGGAGTATAAAGCACACGAGGTATTTCATGAGTATGAAGTGCCATCGATAAAAGGTTTTACCGTATCCACCCCGGAGGAACTCGAAAGGGTTGACGGTAAGCTGGAGTATCCTGTGGTGATTAAAGCCCAGGTGCAAACCGGAAATCGGGGAAAAGCCGGGGGGATCAAGTTTGCCGAGAATAGAGACCAGCTGCTGAAGCAGGGGGCTGAAATACTCGGAATGTCTATCAAAGGGCTTGAGGTAAAACGGATTTTCATCACCGAGAAGGTGAATATAGACAAAGAGATGTACCTCAGTTTTACCATGGACCGTAAAACCAAATTAGGTGTCTTAATTTTCAGTCCTGAGGGGGGCGTGGACATCAACGAGATTGTCGAAAAGAACCCCGAAAAAGTGGCCAAGGTAATTCTACCGGCGGGAGAAGAAATAGACGATTTTACCCTCCAGTACGTAATCGATAAGACCGGATTGAAGCAGTCCTACCATGATGAGTTTAAAAATATTTGTAAAAAGCTCTATCGGATGTATGTGCACTACGATTGTCTTCTGGCGGAAATAAACCCCCTGGTAATAACTTCGGAGGGTCACCTTAAGGCTCTGGACGGAAAAGTGGACATAGACGATAACGCCCTCTATAGGCATCCGAATGTGAAAGAGTTCAGAGACGAGATAACCGAAAATCCTCTGGTTCTACAGGCTAGAGGGTTTGACTTCCTCTATATTCCCATAAAAGACCGGGGAAATATCGGGGTGATCAGTAACGGTTCGGGAATGATTATGTCCTCTATCGACCTCATATCGAAGCGAGGTATGGAAGTTACCTGCGCCTTGGATTTAGGCGGTGGTGCGACGGCAGATAGAATTCAGGAGGCCTTGAAGATAGTTGCCTCCAACCCCCAGGTCGACACGATTTTCATAAACATTTTCGGTGGAATTACCCGCTGTGACGAGATCGCCGAAGGGGTGCAGCAAAGTATAGATGAAATCGATACTAATCGACTGGTCATACGACTTGAAGGAACTAACAAGGAGAAGGGGCTGCAGATTATCCGTAATATCGGCGGAAATATTGAGTTGGTAGACGGTCTCTACGAGGGCGTCGATGCACTTGCGGAGGGTATGAACAAATGAGTTTTTTTGTCGATGAAAATACGCGCTTAATAGTACAGGGAATTACAGGCCGAGAAGGAACCTTTCATACCGAACAGATGCAGCAGTACGGCACTAATGTGGTTGCGGGAGTAACCCCCGGTAAGGGCGGTACCGAGGTGCTTGGAGTGCCGGTGTACAACACCGTGCGCGAGGCTATGGAGCGACACGAAGCGAACGCTTCGGTACTGTTTGTGCCGCCTAAGTTCCTTTACGGAGCCGCCTACGAGGCGATTATGTCTGGAGTGCCCCTGGTAATGACGATTGCCGAGGGCACTCCGGTACACGATATGCTGAAACTCCACCATTTGGCAAAAGAAAAGGGGGTGCAGCTGATTGGCCCCAACTCCTTCGGGGTTATTTCACCGGGAAAGGCGAAGGCCGGTTTTATGGCCCATCGTATTTTTTCCAAAGGGCGGGTAGGTGTGATGAGCCGGAGTGCCACCAACTGCTACGAGACGGTGTTTCTGTTGAAAAATGCCGGCATTGGACAGTCGACGGTGGTGGGGGTCGGGGGCGATATGATACCCGGTTCAACCTTTGTCGATGTGCTTCCCTTCTATGAAAAAGACCCTGATACGGATGTCGTTATCATGATAGGTGAAATTGGCGGAAGCGAAGAAGAGCTGGCCGCCGAATATATCAAGAAATATGTGACCAAACCGGTGATAGCTCTTATTGCGGGAAAGAACGCACCCAAGGATACCAGCATGGGCCATGCGGGAGCAATTGTCTCCCCTGATGGAGAAGGCTCTGCAGAGAGCAAGGAAGAGAAACTGCGTGCCGCGGGAGTACACATCGCCGAGAGTACCGAAGACATCCTGCGAATAGTAAAAACTCTAGTATAAAGGACGGCTATATGGATAAACAGACGATTTTACAAGTGTATGAAACGATGCTGACCATCCGCAAGTTTGAGGAAAAGGCGCTGCACCTGTTTGAAGAAAATAAACTGAGGGGTTCGGTTCACCTAAGCATTGGTCAGGAAGCGGTAGCCGCCGTGGTAGGCGCATATCTGAGGGATAAAGACTACATCACCAGTACCCACCGCGGTCACGGCCACGCTATTGCCAAGGGGGCACGGCCGGACAAGGCCATGGCCGAGCTGATGGGCAGAGAAACCGGCTATTGCGGAGGCAGAGGCGGTTCGATGCATATAGCCGATGTAGAAAAGGGTAATCTGGGAGCCAATGCAATCGTCGGCGGCGGGATACCCCATGCCAACGGTGCCGCCCTCAGTGCACAGCTGCGCGGAACCGACCAGGTGGCGGTAAGCTTCTTTGGAGACGGTGCGGCCAATGAGGGCATTTTTCACGAGACCCTGAATATCGCTTCCATCTGGAAGCTGCCGGTTATCTTTATCTGCGAAAACAACCAATACGGAATGACCACTGCGGTAGATTCGGTGACTTCGGTAAAGGATATTGCCGTACGAGCAGCCGGTTACGATATGCCTGGAGAGGTAGTGGACGGAAATGATGTGTTTGCAATGGAAAAGGCTGTTAAGAAGGCCATCAAGCGTGCTCAGGACGGAGAAGGGCCGACCTTGATCGAGGCAAAAACCTACCGCTGGAAGGGACATTGGACGGGAGACCCGGAAGTGTACCGTACCAGAGATGAGGTAGAAGAGTGGAAGACTAAGTGCCCCATCAAACGGCTGGAAAAACACATGCAGGATAAAAAGATCCTCTCTCTGGAACAGATAGAGGCCACCCACACAAAGATAGACAAACTGATAGACGAGGCTGAAGAGTTTGCCCTGAGCAGTCCGGATCCGGACCCCGCCACGGTACTCGACAACGTGTATTATGAGGGGGATAAATAAATGAGCAGAAAAAAATATTCGGTCGCTATACGGGACGTGATTGCAGAGGAGATGCGCTCCGATCCATCGGTGTTTGTGATGGGAGAAGACATCGGCGCTTTGGGTGGTGTGTTCGGATGCACCAGGGACTTACAGAAGGAGTTCGGGAAAAATCGGGTTCGTGACACCCCCATCGCGGAAGCGGGATACGTGGGTACGGGGATCGGTGCTGCTCTCACCGGTATGCGCCCGATTCTCGATTTTATGTACCTTGACTTTGTCTATGTGGCCATGGATCAGCTGCTGAACCAGGCAGCTAAACTACGCTATATGTACGGCGGGCGGGCAACTCTGCCCCTTGTAGTTCGGGGACAGCAGGGCATCGGAAGGGGGAATGCGGGCACCCACTCGCAGAGTGTAGAGGCCTTTTTTACCCATATACCGGGCTTCAAAGTAGCGATGCCCTCCACAGCCTCCGATGCGGCCGGGCTTCTGCGCACAGCAATTCGCGATAATAATCCTGTCATGTTTATAGAGCATAAGGCGTTATATGCAAGCAGCGAAGAGGTTCCGGATGATCCGAATTTTGCAATACCCTTCGGGAAGGCGGCGGTACGCCGGCAAGGCAAAGACGTGACTATTATTGCTACTTCGTTGATGGTGGGGCGTGCCCTGGAAGCGGCCGAAGCCCTGTCGAAGGAAGGAATCGAAGCGGAGGTTATCGACCCCCGCACGCTGCTGCCCCTGGATCTTGATACGATGCTGAAATCTATTGAGAAAACCGGAAGAGCGGTGGTGGTACACGAAGCCCACAAGAACAACGGTGTCGGAGCGGAAATTGCATCCCAGATAATGGAGGCGGGTTTTAAGTTTCTCGATGCCCCGGTAGTTCGTCTGGGTGCAAAGGCCTGTACCCTTCCCTTTAGTCTTGTTTTGGAAAATGCGGTAGTACCGGGAGTTGATGATATCCACGAAGCGGCAAAACAGGTCTGCTACAAATAGGGAGAGGTACTATGGCCACAAAGGTAAATATGCCCAAACAGGGGCTGCAGATGACGGAGGGAACCATTATCTCCTGGCTTGCCGCCGAGGGTGAGCAGGTAAAGGAAGGCTACCCTCTCTACGAGATGGAAACAGACAAGCTGACCATTGAAATTAGTGCTCCCGCCTCCGGAACTCTGCTGAAGATCATCCGGGGAGAGGGGGATGTAGTTCCCATCACTGAGACCATCGCTATTATTGGTGAACAGGGAGAGGATATCTCCGGTCTGCTGGCGGAAATTCAGTCCTCCGGTACCGGTGATAATTCTGAAGAAACTGCCCCTGCAGAGTCTCAGAAGGCAGGCGTGGGTGATAAAACGGCGGCTGCAAGCGAAGCAGCGGCTGCAGGAGAGCCAAAAGCGGAAGGGCTCGGTACCGGCACAACAGCCGGATCACCGGCGGGCAAGGGGCCCTTTTATTCGAGCCCCAGAGCTCGGTGGAAAGCCGAAGAATATGGAATTGATATAACCACTCTGTCCGGAACAGGACCGGAGGGAATGGTCGTTGAGCGGGATGTGCAGGCAGCTGCTCAGAACCGTCCTAAGGCGACCCCCCTGGCACAGCAGAGTGCTGCCGAAAGCGGTATTGATCTTTCCGGAGTTGAAGGGAGTGGTCCCCGAGGAAAAATCTATCGAAAAGATGTCGAAGCTGCCCACAGAGCTGTCAGTGGCACCGCTGCTGCCGGGACCGCGGCGAGATCGTACAGGGAAGACCGGTTGGTACCGCTTACCGGAATGCGAAAAACCATATCCGCCCGCATGCGGGAGAGTCTCGACACCGCAGCTCAAGCGGTTCACCGAATCGATGTAGATATGTCGGAGACCGTTCGAATGCGTGAAAGCTTAAAAGCGGCAGAGGTAAAGGTTTCCTACAACGACATAATCTTAAAAGCGGTGTCCCTGTCGCTACAGGCGTATCCGCGCATGAATAGCCGCCTGACCGATGATGGCATTCTCGAGCTCGGTGCGGTGAATATCGGAGTGGCGGTAGCCCTTGATGAAGGGCTCATTGTTCCGGTGCTGCGCGATGTTGACCTGCTGAGTCTTAAAGCTATACATGACGAGACCCGGCGGCTGGCAGACCGGGCCAGAACCGGAGAACTTACCCAGGAAGAGTACACGGGCGGCAGTTTCAGTGTCTCTAATTTGGGGATGTATGAGCTGGACAGCTTTACCGCCATTATTAACCGGCCCGAAAGCGGAATTCTGGCGGTGGGGGCTATAAAGGATAAACCGGCAGCGGTGAAGGGGGAGTTGCAGATTCGTCCTATATGTGGGCTCTCTCTTACCTACGACCACAGAATTATCGATGGTGCCCCGGCGGCGGATTTTCTGCTGAGCGTGAAGCAGCTGCTTGAGAACCCCTACTTGTTGGTATGAGCGGAGTGAATGCTATGAAGAACACCTACGATGTCGCTGTACTCGGGGGCGGCCCGGGGGGCTATGTTGCCGCGATCAGAGCGGCGCAATACGGGCTGAAAACAGCACTGATAGAGAAGAATGAGGTGGGGGGAACCTGCCTCAATCGAGGCTGCATTCCTACTAAAGCAATGCTCCACTCGTGCGAGGTTTTGCATGAAATAAAAAGTGCTGAGCGCCTGGGTATCGAGGTTGCAGCTCCGAAAATGAACATTGAAAAACTCTACTCCTTCAAGGACCTCATGGTAAAAAAGCATGTAGGGGGAGTAAAGAGCCACCTCAAGCGAAATGGTGTGGAAGTCTATAAAGGAACCGGTGGTTTTATCGATGAGCACTGCGTGCAGGTAAAGGCGCCGGAGCGGGACAGTCACAGTGAATCCGGGCAGCAGATAAGTGCGGAGCATATCATTATTGCCACCGGCTCCCGTCCGGTGATACCGCCTATTCCGGGACTCGAGGAGATCGAATACTGGACCAGTACCACCCTGCTGGAAGAAAACCGGGAACTGCCGGAGAGCATGCTCATAATCGGCGGAGGGGTGATCGGCACCGAGTGTGCGACCATTCTCAATGATTTAGGGGTGAAAGTAACAATTCTTGAGATGATGAATCAGCTCCTGCCGCAGATGGATGCGGAGGTTGCCCGGAACTTGCGCCGGGCTCTTGAGAAGGACGGCATAACCATACATACGGGTGTGAAAGTAACCGCTGTATCCCGGCAGGGTACGGCCACGCAGTGCAGTGTGGAAACCGAGAGTGGGACGCAGCAGCTTGATGCAGCCGATTTGATGTTGGCCGCGGGACGGAGTCCGGTAACCGAAATCCCGGGGATTGAGAGCCTTCCGGTGGTGGTCAATCGAAGGGGTATACAGGTAAACCGCAGGCTGCAAACTGCAGTAAGCCATATCTTCGCTATAGGGGATGTCCACGGAAAGTGGCAGCTTGCCCATGCGGCTTCGGCGGATGGTATTGCGGCGGTAGATCATATTGCCGGCAAAACCAACCATACCAACCTAGACATAGTACCCTCCTGTATTTATACCAGGCCGGAAATTGCTTCGGTTGGCATCACCTCAGCTGAGGCCAAAGAGCGGGGATACGAGGTCGCCGAAGGCGGCTTTCCGATGGCTGCAAACGGAAAGGCTACCATTGTCGGAGACACTACCGGCTTTGTAAAGATAGTCTCGGATGCCCGCAGCGGAGAGCTGCTGGGAGCCCAGATTGTCGCTCCGCGGGCTACTGATATGATTGCCGAACTGACGGTTGCCATGAGCGCGGAGCTCACGGTGGAAGAGCTTGGAGCAGCTATCCATCCGCATCCCACCGTATCCGAGTCGATAATGGAGGCACTCCACGACATAGAAGGCCTGGCAATTCACAAGCCGCCGCAAAAGGGAGGACCAAAGTGAAGATCGATCTAGGCTACGGCCGAACAATCGTCTCGGTAGAGATTCCCGCAAAAAATCTGGGCACCCTGATGCACCCCAGAAGCATGGAGCAGGAGTTAACGGAACAGGAGATAATCAGGAACTCACTGCACAATCCGATCGCCTCGCCGCCACTCTCGGAAATTGTGAAACCCGGAGAGTCGGTGGTAATTGTCACCAGCGATGTTACCCGGCCTATGCCGAGCTATAAGGTGCTTCCGGAACTACTTACCGAGCTGGCAAAGAACGGTATTGCCGATGATGAAATAACGATAGTCTTTGGTCTTGGAAACCACCGTCGCCAGACAAGCGAAGAGATGCAAAAACTGGTCGGCGAAGATATCTATCGGCGGATACGCTGTGTAGACAGCGATCAGGAGGACATCCTCTCCCTCGGGACCACCTCCGGAGGTACCCCTGTGGATATTTTCAGACCGGTGGTAGAGGCGGACCGGCGCATCTGTCTGGGCAACATCGACTACCACTATTTCGCCGGCTACAGCGGCGGGTATAAGGCCATTATGCCGGGGGTATCCACCGAACCGGCTATTCAAATGAACCACCGTCATATGGTCAAAGAACTTGCCTCAACGGGGAACCTGAAGGAGAACCCGGTGCGGGATGATATGGAGGAGGTGGCCCAGCTGATTACAGTGGATTTCCTGGTCAATGTAGTGCTCGATGAGCATAAGCATGTGGCGGGTTCCTTCGCGGGACATCCGATTGAGGCGCACCGCAGGGGCTGTGAAATGCTCGACGAGTTTTATAAGTGCAAAATCCGGCAGAAGGCGGATGTGGTAATTGTCTCAGCCGGCGGTTTTCCCAAGGACATCAACTTGTATCAGGCACAGAAAGCACTGGACAATGCGAAATATGCGGTCAAAGACGGCGGCGAGATACTGCTTGTTGCAGCCTGCAGTGAAGGGCTGGGGGAGAGCACTTTTGAACGCTGGATGGTAGATTCCCCTTCGCCGGAATGGATGGTCGAGGAGATCCAGAGGAATTTCGTGCTCGGGGGGCATAAGGCGGCTGCTATAGGACTTGTGATGAGGAAGGCTAGGATAAAGCTGGTATCGGATATGGATGCCGATTTTGTCAAAGGCCTGTGTATGGAGCCTTATAATAAAGTGCAGGAAGCCTTGGATGATGCTTTGCAACGGCAGGGAGCGGAGGCTCTGGTGCACGTTATGCCTATGGGCGGATCTACTCTGCCAACACTAGAGTAACAAAATAAGGAGAAACGAATGATCGATGGAAAACTTTCAAATGTGAATGAAGAACTACGGGACAAGGGACTCGATGAGGGGCAGATTGCTCGGGCGAAAACACTTTTTCTCAAGAAGCTGTCGGAGGATACCCATAGATTTTACGGTGGAAAGATGCAGACCGTACCAAAGGCCGGTGTATTTGGATTCAACTGGTTTAACGTGTGGTACACTCCGGGAGTCTCCAGCGTATCGACGGCAATCCGGGACAACAACGACATGTCCTACGAGCTCTCAAACCGCGGAAACTACGTGGCGGTCGTGAGTGACTCTACCCGCGTGCTCGGCGACGGCAACTGTACTCCCCCCGGAGGACTCGGGGTGATGGAAGGGAAGGCCTTTCTTATGAAATACCTCGGGGGAATCGATGCCACCGCGCTGACCATCGACAGCAGAAACGAAAAGGGTGAACACGACCCCGATAAAATTATCGACTTTGTGAAGATGGCCCAGCCATCCTTCGGGGCAGTGAACCTGGAAGACATCTCTCAGCCTAACTGCTATAAGGTGCTTGATACTCTCCGTGAAGAGACTGAAATACCGGTATGGCACGATGATGCTCAGGGTACCGCCTGTGTGACCTTAGCCGGTTTAATTAATGCGGTGAAACTGGCCGACAAAAAGATGGAGGATGTCAAACTTGTCTTCCTCGGGGCTGGAGCCTCGAATGCAACCATCGCCCGTATCGTTATCACTGCCGGAGCAAAACCGGAAAACGTAATCGTATTTGATTCAAAGGGCGCTCTTCATAGCGGAAGAAAGGATGTCCAGCAGGATCCCCGCTTTTACCGTAAATGGGAACTGTGTCAGACCACTAACCTGGCCAAAATCGATACCTTTGATCAGGCAATGAAGGGGGCGGATGCACTGATTGCTCTGTCAAAGCCGGGCCCGGATGTGGTCCACCCGGATTCAATTAAACTGATGGGAAAAAAACCGATTGTGTTTGCCTGTGCAAACCCGGTTCCCGAGATTTACCCGTATGCGGCGAAAGAGGCTGGAGCATTTATTGTAGCGACCGGCCGTGGGGATTTTCCCAATCAGGTGAACAACTCGGTTGGATTTCCGGGTATCCTGAAGGGAGCTCTGCTTACCCGCTCAAAAAAGATTTCCGATCAAATGGCCATAGAGGCGGCTGCATCACTGGCACGGTTTGCCGAGAAACGGGGTATCACTCCCGATAACATCATCGCTACAATGGAAGAGACTGAGGTGTTTCCCCATGAGGCGGCGGATGTTGCGGTGCAGTCGGTAAAAGAGGGGCTTGCCAGAGTAGAGATGAGTTGGGATGAAGTGTATAAACGCACCAAGGAAGATATCCAATATTCCCGTGGCTTAGTGGCAAAGATGATGGAAGACGGCTTTATAAAAACACCCGACCAGAAAATGATTGATACGGCCTTTGATTGGGCTTTGAAGGAAATAAAGAGTTAAATATGCAGAACGGCAAAATGGAACCGATCAAAAGAAGCAGACTCTCCGAGCAAGTATTGGATCAGATAAAAAAGGCTATAAAGGACGGCGTGTACAAGACCGGAGATCAGCTTCCTAATGAGCGGGACCTTGCCGAACAACTGGAGGTAAGCAGGGCTTCTGTCAGAGAAGCTCTGCGAACTCTAGGCAATATGGGGTTTATAGAGTCGCGGGTAGGGGTTAACGGTGGAACCTATGTAAAGGAAATGACCATCGATAATATAATGGATCCCTTTTCGGAAATGCTGGGGAATGAGCATCAGATTATTCTGGAAATGATAGACTTTCGGTTAGTCATTGAAAGTGAATATGCCCGAATTGCCGCCCAGTGCAGGACTCAAGAAGACCTGCAGCTGATTCGCGAGAATCTGGAGCTAATGCAGCAGGAGGTCGAACAGAATAAGATCGGGCTGGACGGGGATAACGGTTTTCATGATGCGATTGCCATGGCAACCCACAATTCCGTGTTTTTAAAAATGCTCCAAGTCTCGAAGAGTCTGTTGAGCCGGACCCGGGAGACAACCCTAAGTATAAAGGGACAACCCCGGCTGAGTTTAGAGGATCACTGGAAGGTATACAGAGCTATTGAGGCGGGCGACCCGGAAGAGGCCGCCACGCAGATGCGAGTTCACTTAATGAAAGCCCAGCAGAATGCCGAGGACCAGGGAGTCTTCGGCTGATAAGTACACTCCCTCATTACTCTTTAATACTGATTACCGCCTTGCACGCAGCGTTGACTATGGGATAGACGATAGGAGAAGAAGTCAAGGCTGGATGGGTTCCCATCTGAAACTGCACTATGTCGTTGGCAGTCATTTGATGCATAATACAGGCACTCAGCACATTGACCATCTCTCCGACAGGTTTTCCGCCGGAGATAGAACCGCCTACGAGCACTCCGGTTTCTTTTGCAAAAACCAGTTTTACCTTCGTCATAGTAGAATTGGGCATTCCCCCAGGATGGGTATCGGCTGCTTCGGCTGAACCGATAGCAATGCGCATTCCAATTTGCCTTGCCATTCGTTCAGTGAGACCAGCCACGCCGAAGGCTCTTCCGTTGATCATAGTTGAAAACACACTGATAGCACCGCAGTTTTTGTGAACCATTGAATACAGATTTGCTCCCGCGATACGGGCTTCGGAGGTGGCAATAGAGGCCAGCATTACTCCGATGGGTCTTCCCGTAAAGAAAGAGACTTTCTCTGCGCAGTCTCCGCAGGCGAATACATTGGGGTCGGTGTAAGTCTGCATGTTGCGGTCAACCTTGATGGCGTTTTTAAAACCCAATTCAATTCCCGCACTTTTAGCAAGTTCGGTATTGGGTACTGCACCTATTCCCAGAATAACCATATCCGCTTTTAACTCAGTTCCATCGGAAAGTTTTACCCCGCTTACCGTATCGTCCCCCAATATGGATTCTACCTTGATATTACTTAAAATTTTTACTCCGGTTTCGCTAATTGTTGCTTCCGCTTCTGCACAAAAATCATCATCCATGGCCAGCTGGAGACAGTGGGACAGGGCTTCTACCACCGTAACATTTATATCCCGCCCTTTACGGCACTCATCGGCAAATTCCATGCCGATAAATCCTCCGCCTATAATTACTAAATCTTTGACCGATTCCATTGTTGCAAGCACATCTCCGACATAATCGAAATCTTTTTTTATTGGAAAGACGTTTTTTTTATCTATACCGGAAATAGGTGGGACCATTGGCAGGGATCCGGTAGCTAAAACCAGTTTCTCATAGCTTATTGATTCTCCGTCTTGGAGGGTCACAACTCTTTTTTCCCGGTCAACTTTGACAGCTTCCCCTTTTATAAGTTCAATTCCGTTCTTTTCGAGGATACCGTCGGGTATTACATTGTTCTGAGGCCCACCAACTGTACCGTAGATATAAGGTATTCCGCATGGGACTAACACTGTTTCCTCTTTTCTCACAAGTGTTACCTTTTTATCTGGATAATGTCGCCGACAGCTGATTCCTGCGGTAATGCCGGAAACACCACCTACTACCAATAAATCTGTTTTTGTCATAACTAAACCTCCTGGATAATCGTTGGTGAGATACCTGAAAAAAGCCGGAGTAGGGGCATTACTGAGGGTTTAATATCATTCCGTGTGCAGCAGTCTACTTTCGGTATTTTCTCAGGAAGAGACAGTTGGTTAAACAACTTTTATCTCTTTTTATTTACTTTCACAGAAATACTACCATACACGCTTATAAAATTCAAATAAAACTACAAAAAGTGCAATAAAAAATATTATATGTGACTAAAGTAATAATAAAATTAAATTAGTCAGGTTTATCTGTTATAGTAGGCACAATAAAATTGACAATTGTAGTAATAAATATTTCTAAAAAATTACAGCGGAAGAAATTATGTGGATGTTAATGGAATAACAGCTCATTGGAGAAAGAAACTGGACAGTGGGCAGTACCTTATGTAGGTGTTAATCGGCTTTAAAAAGAATGTAATCCACCGGCCCCCCAGAGATGTGGGGCGAATATTCATAAAAACTTATAAAGTCAAAATTATTAAATAGGTTACTTAGAAAAGCTTTTGAATACCGGTATATTTCCAAGGCCGAGATATACCCGTCATTGTTATAATCGCCTAGTTCAGCAGAGTATAATAATCCTTCCGTGAAAAAACCGTTTTCAAAAGTAGTGTCATCATATGCAGGCTCTAAAGAATTTTCATTTTCCCCTGAAGCTGACAAAACAATTGCATTGTTCGGAGTGATATCTTCTGTACCGTTATAGAAAAAAGAATTCAAGGCTAAAGAAAAAATATTGTCTTTATATGGATCGTCAGATGAGTAATCATCTTTAATTCGATCCGCGTCATAACTTTGTCCGATAAATCCACCAGAGAAGCAGGAGTCCAATATTATCACTTTTTTTATCGCCGAAATTTTGTTGAAGTTGGAACTTACTATATTATCAGAGAGAAGGTAATAATCAGAGGGATATGAGGGAAGAACCAAAAACTCATCTGCACTGTTTGAGAGGCTATCTTCTTCGCCAGTTTCTTCTTGTGAAAATTCATAGGAATTCGTACCATGTCCGGAAAAATAAAAAAGTACTATATCCCCCTTAGCAATATTGGCCGGATTTTGATAATACGGCATATCCTCATCAAAGAAGGTCGTTTTGTTTGCCGGTTTCAGACTAAACAGACTCTCTTCACTTGAAGTTAATAAATCAGTAGACGAACCATCATTGATACGCAATCTCACCTCATACCCCTTTTCATAGAGCATCTTCGCTAAATCAACGGCATCATTATCGGTCCACACTAAATTCGGGTTTTCCGGATGCTCTGAGTACTCAGGAAAATTACTATTATAAATTGAGACCCCATACACCAGTGCGTAGCGGTCTGGAGGGGTGGGGTTCAGCTTGCAGGAAGTAACAGCAAGGACAAGAATAATAGCGCCTAGTAGAACAGAGTATGTGAGGAGTTTCCGAATTATGGTCTTAGGGAGGGGGCATTTTGTGAGCATAGTGGTAATATACTGCAGCGGCACTTAAAAAACAATTGTCCGCGGCCCGAGCTTTGCATGAATAAAGCCGGCTGAGACCGCTACCAGTGGTCTGGTAAACTGCTAATAGATTATTTTTCCTTTCTCTTAAAAATTTTGCCAAGTGCGCCGGGCTTGGCGGATTTTTCTCCAGATCTTTTCACCGATTTTCTGCGGGGATGCTTGGGGCGTTTTCCCTCGAGACGTAATTGTTGTTCAATGCTCAGCTTATGCTGCAAGTCCCCTTCAGGTCCGTGCCGTCGTTCGCTTATACTCTTTAGGGCATCCTCACGCCCGTAAATAATCAGCTCGTCCCCCATGTATACAGTAGTCTCGCCTCTGGGTGAACCGATAAAATAGCCGTCACTTCGGCGGACCCCAAGTACCAGCACCCCTTCCTCGGACAATTTTAGGTCCGAAAGGTATTGATCGGCGAGCCAGCTCTCCGGTTTGATTTGTATGGTGATAACCTCAAAGTCTCCGGCAAGGTTGAGTAAGCTTTCATAATCGTGGGTATGAATTTTCGTGACTTTCTTTAGAAAATGTTCAATTAACTTTTGAAGTAAGCGGTTAATTAAACGGGACCTACTAATCAGGTAAATCAGCAGCAGACCGCCGACTAAAATGACGAAGGTATATAACGCTCGTTCCTGATTTTTGATGCTGACAAAAGAGATAACCAGGGAAGAGATAAAAGTTACAAAACCGATATTCCCAACAATCATCAGGCTGGAAACAATCCGCCGACGTACCGGATGCTTTATAAGCATCTCGGCTTCATGGGTGGTAAAACCGGTTCCGGTAAAGGCCGAGCGGGCTTGAAAACGGGCGCTGTCCCTGGATATACCGGTCAGTTCGAGCATAACTTCCGCTACCCGTACAATAGTGAGTGAGACTATCAATATCACAAAAAAAGATATAAGTGCTACCATTTTCTATATTATCGGTCTTTCAACCCTATTATTAAAAGTGGAGTGAGGTGCTGAAAGATACTCCTCCCGATAAGAATAAATCTAAGTCCCGCTGAAAATTCCATTCTAGGGGAATACTGAGTTTAAGCTGCAGTTGCTTGTCGTAGTAACGGGCAAAAGTAAAGCCCGGTTCTATCTGAAGGGAAGGATAAAAAAAGTAAATTTCCGTATGAGTGTAAGAAGCAAAATTACCGTAACTCCGCATAGTTACAGAGGGATTAACGGAAAACTCATTGAATATTTTGTAGTCAGGGAGAATAACGCCTCCCCCAATCGATGCCCCCAATGCAGAAAAGGCGCGGTAGAGAATCCAGTCTTCCCCGGGGCTGGAAGCTCGATAGTAGAGATATCGGCCGCGCAGCTCAATAAAGTAGTTCTCGTACATCCCGACTGAAAAGCTTGTGTTGGTGGTTATGCCGGCTTGCGCCTTGGTAGTGACATCGGTTGCTTTTTTTACAGCGACGTGGGGAGCAACTCCAAAAGAAATAGAGAACGGATGTGCGGCAAGGGGGAACAAACTGAGGGTTGTGACAAACAGGATAAAAAGTGTTATAGTTTTTGCAGTGCCCATACAACAATGCTGTACTGTTTTGAGGTGTTTTGCAACAGTGATGAAAAAAATATTTTACTTTATTATGTGCTTGATAGCAATATTAACCGTATTGGTCTGGACCACAGGCTGTCGCCGGGAAACAGTCCAAGAGTTTCAAATTGAACTACCGGCCACCCCGGTGTTAAGTGTGCGCTCAAAATGGGCGGTCGTGGTATCCAGTCATCTTCGCCTGCGTGAGAGACCTACAATTCAAAGTGGAGCTATTACCACCTTATGGCGGAATAACGTGATAGAAATAATATCGCGGGATGAAGTTCAGCAGGAGGTGGAAGGAAAACTCGGATATTGGTATAAAGTTGCCTATGATGGGCTGCAGGGCTGGGTGTTTGGAGCCTATTTGGAAATGTTTGATTCTGAAAGCGGAGCTCGTCGAGCGGCCCAGAATTCCTCTGAAGAATAATTTCTGGTGGAGCTGTAAATGATCAATCTTGAAATTTTGTGGAGCTATTCCGCTTGGATATTACCTCCGATAGTCGGAGCGATCATCGGCTATATTACCAATGATATTGCCATTAAGATGCTGTTTCGCCCTTTGAAAGCCAAACATATCGGCCCTATAAAGCTTCCCTTTACTCCGGGAATCATACCCCGACAGCGTGACAAACTGGCCGAAAGTATAGGATTGATGGTATCCAGAGAGCTGATTACCGAGGATGCAATTCGGCGACAGATATCATCACCCGCGTTTAAAAAGACTATCAGTATGAGGGTGGGCGAACTAACCGGATTTGTGATGCATACACCCTTTAGCCAATTGCAGCAAAAGTTTCGACAGGGACAGCAGCCAAGGGAAGTAGAACAGTACCATGAGTCGGAACAGGATAAGCCTGCCGATACAATTCTAATTCAATCTATTCTCACCGCATTTTTTCGATCCGATAGTTTTATTCTTGCCCTTCAAAAATCGATTACCCTGGCACTGGATAAGTTTTTTTATCTGAAGCTGCGTATACTTTGCGGAAGTGATGGCGAGAGAATTAGCATGTTTTTCAGCCAAAACCTGCGCATCGACAGTGTGCGAGAGCCCCTGCGGCAGTTAGCCGGAGAGCTGGTGGAAGATGGAATTCGGCGGAATGTCTCACTAGAGCGCTTTCTCACTCCCCAAGCTATTGAGGGCATCGTAAAAGCCCTTAACCGTGTGTATCCCTCATTTGCTCGGGAGGTTTTGCATTTTCTTCGAACTCCTCACATCCACAAGACCATAGAGCTGAAGGGCAAAACTATACTTAGAAAGATGATTTCCCGTCTCAGTAGTCTGCAGCGACTCTTTCTATCTGCCGGTAAGTACAATCGAAATATAGAGCAGCAGATGGATGAGATAGTTGATGATTTGTTGGAACAGCTGGAAGAGGCAATTTCAGATGAGGAGACCCGCGGAAAGCTTTTAGATGCCCTTGAAAGCTGGCTGCAGCGCATGCGCACTCATACCCTGGCGGATATTGCAGGGGTGTGGGGCGAAAGCCTGCCGAATGATATACGCCTTGCCGTAGATGCTCTGTTTAAAATGAGCGCCTCACCAACTACGGTTCAATGGATGCAAGGGCTGGTGCAGCGGCTTGTACAGAAGTACGGCGAACAAGAAATTGGGGCGGTACTGGAAGAGTTTACCGGCCACTCCACCACAGAGCTCAGCGCCCGTATTGCAGACTGGATTGCCAAGCTTGTACGTGAGGTGGAAAGCAAAGATGCTTCAACCATGGACTTTTTCCGGACCATGTTTAACACCCTCTCTAATACAGGACGCAAGAGTTTTAGTGAGATTCTCCAGCTTGAAGAGAGGCACAAACAGCGCATCGATACAGCTTTAGAAAGTTTCATTATGCAGCTCCTCGATGAACAGGTTCCCACTATTTTAGAGAGTGTTGATGTCCAGACCCTAGTTGTTGATAAGGTAAACAGCCTGGATATCGAAAAAGTAGAAGAGCTTATTTTAATTGTAATAAGAACACATCTGCGGTGGATAATCCTGTTTGGAGCACTGCTCGGTTTTTTTATTGGGGCGGTACAAGTGATATTGATTAACTACTTATAATCTTTGTTTTACTTCTCTCAATGCAGAACCACAGCTGCGGTGGGTCCTCAGGGGAAAAGTCCGATATGTGAAGTCTAGTGAGGTCCCCCTCATTGGCATGGGCGCGTACACTGTACTCCTGGTTCACCCCTTCGAGGATGTAGTACGGGCCTACGTATTCCAGGGATTTTAGGGTAAGCTGAAAAGAGATGGTATCGGAACTCTCAGTGGAACAAGCATGTATACGGGTATCTTCGGGACGGAAAAAGTAGACCTCCCGGTCGCTCCCTGCTTGTGTGTTGCAGGGTACCAAATTAGAGTTTCCGATAAAGCGGGCAACAAACTCATTTAGCGGGCTGTTGTACAGCTCCTGGGGAGTTCCGCTTTGCTGGATAGTGCCGTTCTGCATTACAATAATCCGGTCACTTAGGCTTAAGGCCTCTTCCTGATCGTGGGTAACATAAATAGTGGTCAGCCCAATCCTTTTTTGAATATTTCTGATCTCCCGACGCAGCTGGGTCCTCAGTCGCGCATCAAGGGCCGATAAGGGTTCATCCAGCAGCAGCAGGGCTGGAGAGGGTGCCACTGCCCGTGCCAGGGCGACCCTCTGTTTCTCCCCGCCCGAGAGCTGTTCCGGCCGGCGTTGGCTGTACCCGGGCAATTCCACCAGATCCAGCAGCTCTTCAACCCGCGAAGTGATGGAGTACTTGGACGCACCCTGCTGTCTAAGCCCATAGGCAATATTCTCATATACGGTCATATGTGGAAAAAGAGCGTAGTCTTGAAACACCAAGCCGATGTTGCGCTTCCATGGCGGCAGGGCGGTGATCTCCCGCTGCCCCAGATATATGCTGCCCTGGTCAGGTGCCAGAATACCGGCAATGAGTTGTAGCCCGGTGGTTTTTCCACAGCCGGAAGGGCCCAACAGGCATACCAGTTCTCCCTCTGCCGCATGAATATCGGCATCAAAGCTAAAATCGGCAAACCTGCGTTTCAAATTCCGGGTTGTCAGTTCCATCAAAGCTACTCCTTAAATTTCCGTATTACCCGATACATCGAACAGGGTAAATGCGAGGGCGCATACCGCTACAAGAATTGTGCCTAAAGCACATGCGCCAAAAAAATTATATGAGCCGATCATGCGATAAATAGCTAGTGGTATTGTCACGGTCGATGAGGAAAACACCAAGGTAGCGTTTATCTCGCCTAATGAGATTGCAAAGGCAAATGCGGCCGCCGCTGCGAGGGCCGGCAGCATTACAGGGAACTCAACTGTGCGAAACACTTTTCCCGGTGAGGCGCCTAAGAGCATGGCCGCCTGCAACTGGCTGGGGGGAATTTTCTTGAGGACCGAACTTACGGTTCGGGCTACAAAGGGATAGGCAATTACCGCGTGGGCGGCAACTATCATAAAAATCCTGGCTCTACCTAAGTCGGGGATTGTTCGGGAAATGAGAAAATAGCCGAGTCCTAAAATGACGGAAGAAATAGCCAATGGGGCCATCGAAAGTGTATCGATTAATCTGCCGAATTTGAGCCGGTACCGAACAGTCAGATAGCTCAGAGCCGTTCCCACCACAACTGCTGCCGCTGCCGCCAGAATTCCGATAAGGACACTGTTACGGATAGCCGGTAAGGCAATCCGGCCAAACTGGCCGGCCCCGGAGCTAAAGAGTTGCTGGTACCACTCGAGGGTAAAGCTCAGTTCACCGGCTCGGGTCACCGGTTTTTGCAATGAACGGACCACTACCGCTACCAACGGTCCGGCGACAATCATCAGCATAGCCGCAATATACACTGCAATTCCAATAAACCCGGTTTTGGACGGGCGATTATAGCTGCGGGGCCGCACTGGTCCGGAGGAGAGTTCCTGGTGAAAGGCCATTTTATTCTGCAACTTCACATATATTCCCATAATACCGAGGGTAAGCACTAGAGCAATAATCGATAGGGCTCCGGCTGCGGGTATGTCAAACGAGGTTTTGGCCAGACGGTAGATTTCTACCTCGACGGTGGTAAACTGGGGGCCTCCTCCAAGGACTAATATAATTGCAAAACTGGTAAAGCAGAACATAAAGATAAGCGCCGAAGCGGCGAGGATTGCCGGCATCAATTGCGGTAAAATAATAGTGAAGAACAAGCGGCGTCGGGGGGCGCCCAAAGTTTGGGCGGCCCATTCCTGCGAGGGGGGCAGCTGCTGCCAGAGGGAGGCTATTAACCGTAGTGCTATTGGAAAGTTATAAAACCCGTGAGCAAGAATAATCGCCTTTAAGCTATAAAGCACCCGAAGCGGGGGCTCGGAGAGGTCAAACAAGCGCATCAGTATAGAATTGAGCAGCCCGCTGTTCCCGAAGAAAATAACAAATCCCAGTACCACTAAAATCGGAGGAAGCACAAAGGGAACGCCCGAGGCGGCCCGTACCAGTTTACGGCCGGGAAAGCTGTACATCGACAGCAAATATGCACCGGGTAGGCCCAGCATAAGTGAAAACAGGGTACTCAGAATTGCCTGAAAGAAGGTGAACCATAGAATACGCAGGGTGTAGGGGGATGTGACTGTATCTATAAATACCGAAGGGTCGAAACTGCCCTTAGGGAAGAACCCTTTTAACAGGACACTTCCAATCGGCAGATAGAAGAATAAGGCTAAAAATAAAAGTAGAGTGAGAAAGGCCGGATGCGGCCTTTCCCACGAACGGGCTGACGGCAGGTGCATCAGCGGGTTACTGCCCTTGACCAGCTATCGATCCACTGGTCACGATTGGCATCGATTTTCTCGGCTTCAAAATAGAACCGATTTTCCGGTTGTGGGGCAAAATCGTACGATTTGGGCATCTCAATCTCCGGAAGTACCGGATACATCCAGTTGGTAAGTGGAATTACTTCCTGAAATTCTTCGGTTAGCACGAAATCAATGAAGCTCTTGGCAGCTTCGGGATGGGGAGCCTCTTTTACCACGCCCACACCTTCAATCTGCATGTAATGTCCCTCTTCGAACAGTGCGGCCTGATAACGCTGAGAGTCTTCATACTCAACATGGTAGGCCGGGCTGGAGGTATAACTCAGCACGAGGGGAGCCTCGCCGCTGGTAAACAGGCCGTATCCGGAATCCCAGCCTTCGGAAATGGTGAGGATTGAACTCTGCAGCCGATCCCAATACTCGGTAAACTCATCGCCATAGGCGTAGATGGTCCACATCAGGAAACCCAGTCCGGGGCTGGAGGTTCGGGGATCCATCAAAATAAGTTTATCCTCAAAACGCGGATCCGTAAGGTCTTCCAGACTAGTAGGAGGATTATCAATTTTTTCCGTGTCGTAGATGATGGAAAAATAGCCGTAATCATAGGGGGTTACATAATGCTGTGGATCAAATACAAGGTCTTGAGGCACCTTATCAAGATTGGGAGAAGTGTAGGCTTCCAGCACATCCTCATTTTTGGCCCGAGTGATGAGGTTGTTGTCAATCCCGATTAATATATCCGCCTGGGGGTCGTCCTTCTCCAGGATGGCCTTCTGCAGTACCTGACCGGCATCGCCCACCGATTGCAGGCGTACCGGGATCCCATACTTTTGTTCAAAGCGCTGGCTTATTTCGGGGCCCGGTCCCCAGTCCGAGGCAAAAGAATCGTAGGTGTATACAACCAGTTCTTCCGCCTCAGTTCTCCGGCCTTCATCTTGGCCCTCTGCTTCACTTGTACCAGGAGTGAAGAGGATGACCGCTGCAATTGCTGCTGCGACAATTACTGTCGTAACGATAAGAATTTTTTTCATGGCATGCTCCTTCTAATAAGAAAAATGGGAACGAGAAAAATTGTTTTCTGTTTGAGGGGGAACAGCCTGGTCTGTCCTGATCCCTGCGCTGGTATTATCCAGATTCAGGTTCGACGGGTATGTTCTCAGGCTCGCACTTTTTGCAAACCACCCCACAACAGTAACTATACCATACTAAGCGAAGTTGCCCGTGTCAAGGTTAAGATTGAACAGCCCTATTGCTTATGGTATGCTGTTGTCAAAACAATAGAGGGTAGGCGACTGTGGCAGTAACAATAGCATGTACCGGCGGGGGAACCGGCGGGCATGTGTTTCCCGGAATAGCAGTAATCGATCAGCTGAAAAAAATCGGCAGTTCAACTGAGCTGGAAGTGGTATGGATTGGTTCAGGCAAACAGATAGAGCGGGACATCACTCGTCGTTTCGATGTTCCTTACTATGCGGTGCCGTCCGGAAAACTGAGGCGCTATTTTTCTTTGCAGAATTTTCTGGATATTTTTAAGCTCATTGCGGGAGTCATTGTATCTATCCGTCTACTGAAAAAGCTGAAGGCCGGAGTTCTGTTCTCTAAGGGCGGCTACGTGGCGGTAGCCCCGGTGATAGCAGCTCGTATTCTGGGCATTCCTATTCTTACCCACGAATCGGACCGCGACCCCGGTTTAGCAACCCGGATTGCAGCCCGCTTTGCCGATTACATTTTGCTGCCCTATGAGGCTACCCGGGTTGAACACTTTTCCGAAATCTCCGGGGAGGCGCACGGCACGCAGCAACGCCGAGTGGTTGTAACCGGTAATCCGGTGCGGGAAGAGCTGTTCTCCGGAGATGCAGCCCGGGGGCGGGAGTTGCTTGGGCTGCCTGAGGCCGATCCGCTTGTGTTGGTGTTGGGCGGCAGTCAGGGGGCGCGCCAGGTCAACCTTATGCTTAAAGCGATTCTACCGCAGCTTTTAGAGCAGGCGCTGGTTGTGCATCAGATGGGAGAGATAGATTATGAGTCCTCTGCAGATCCGCGGTATATTACCGCCGCCCTGTTTCAGGAGGAATTTCCCCATATTCTGACTGCGGCCGATGTGATTGTCTCCAGGGCAGGAGCCGGTACACTCTGGGAGTCGGGAACCTTGGGAAAAGCCTCGGTCCTTATCCCCCTGGGCGGGGAGAGTTCACGGGGAGACCAGGTCCGAAATGCCCGCCTGTTTACCGAGCGGGGAGCGGCGGTGATGCTGGAGGGCGATTCCCTTAGTTCGGAGTCCTTACTTGAGCATATACACCGCCTGCTGCAGGATAAAGCTGAACGCAGGGCAATGGGGCAGGCCGCCGCTGAACTCTGCCCGCCGGATGCGGCACGGCGGATAGCCGAGTTAATCTATTCCCATGCACTCTCAGCGAGAGAAACAGAGAGAGAAACAGAGAGAGGATCAGCGCGAGGAGCAATACAAAAATGAGTTTAGCCGTATTTGATGTAATTGGCATCCTGATTCTACTGGCCGCGGGGATCCGCTGTACTTTTCGCGGTTTTGTAGCGGAGTTCCTCTCGGCTTTGGCACTCATTACCGGTGTGGCGGCGGCGGTGGTTTTTACTGCTACCCTCTCTCCTGTGTTAGCTCCTTATATCGGAAATAATCTGTGGACTCCGATTATCGCTTTTCTTTTGATTTTTTTAGTCGGGTACGCATTTATCAAAATAATTGAGTCGACCTTCCATCGCGTGATTGAGCGAGTGGAGTTGGAAAAACTCGACCAGGCCTTGGGCTTTTTTCTGGGGCTGATTGAAGGGTTTCTTGTGCTGGCGCTGTTGGTCTTTGTATTGCAGCTGCAGACGGTTGTTGAAGTACGCCCCTTTCTGGAGGAGAGTTTCCTGGCGCGGTTTCTTCAGCAGATCATCCCGGTAGGGGCTCGATTTTTAGAAGAAAGGTTACAGAATTACAGTGTTTGAAAATATTATTGGTCATCAACGAATAGTTTCTCAGCTTACACAAGAGGTTGAACATAAAATGCTTCCAGGCGGGCTGCTGTTCTACGGCGATCCCTACAGCGGGAAGCTTTCAACTGCTCTGGAACTGGCACGGGTGCTTACTTGTAAACAAAGCGGGAAGTGGAGCTGCATCTGCAGCTCCTGCCGGCAACACCGGGTGCTCGATCATCCTTATCTTTTGATGCTCGGGTCGCGCTATTTCAACGAAGAGATAGCCGCAGCAGCCGACACGTTACAGCATAGTCGCAGCGAAGGTGCTCGGTTTCTATTTATCCGGGCCGTCAGAAAACTGACCCGACGATTTGATCCGATGTTGTGGGAGGGAAACGAATCGAAGCTGAAGAAGATTCAAGACCCTATAACCAAACTTGAAGAGGAACTGGAGAACTTCTACCCGGAGGTGGAACTGCCGGAGGAGAGAAAACTTGAAAAGTCGCTAAAGAAGATAAGTTCATACTGTATGGAGCTTGAAAAGGTAGTTCCCCGGGATACCATTCCGATTGATCAAATTCGGGCGGTAAACCTATGGGTGCATACCAGCAGCTCCGACCAGTCCAAGGTAGTGATATTGGAGAATGCCGATAAGATGGGTGATGCCTCCCGAAATGCTCTGCTGAAGACTCTGGAGGAGCCTCCCGAAGGGACCTATTTTATACTGCTCTCAGCTCGTAAGGGGCGTATACTGCCTACCATCCTTTCAAGGGTCCGGCACTACTACTTTCCGCAACGTTCTTCGGATGTAGCCGCCCAGGTGCTGCAGAAGATTTTCCGCATCTCTTCACCTGAATATTCCGATCTGCGTTCCTTCTTTCTGGCCTGGCGCGGGGTGCCCCTGGAAAAGCTGCGCGCCCAATCGGAGCATTTTTTTAGTTACGTCTGGGGGGATTCCGAATGGGAGCCGGAGAAGCTGGATGAATTCCTTCAGGATTCTCAACTTAAGTTGTATTTTATCCCGTTTTTGAAAGAGCTTAGTGAGACCCTGGGCACATATATGACGGATTCACAGAGTACTCTACCGGTCTCTTACGGGGTCTTGGAAAGCTGGAACCGAAAAATTAAAACAGCCCTCATTAATTTTGAACATTACAACCAAGCCCCGGATCTTCTACTCGAGGGGCTGCTGTACTCAATGAAGGAGATGGTATGAGAAAATTTATCCAGCGAGCCCTCAACAAGCTTTCGAAACTCGATCAAGAACAAATTCGTGCCCTTCTGTATGATTTAGCCTCTGAAAATGAAACCCTCGAAATGGTACTCAACTCAATGACCGATGGAGTGTTGGTGACCGACCTGGAACATAAAATCATTTTTACTAACCAAGGCGTTCACACGCTGCTCCCCATGCTGCGCAGTGAACCGGAGGAGCACCTGCTGTGGGAAGCGGTTGCCGACAAAGAAATTGCTTCGTTTTTGAAAGAGAGTGTAAAAAAGAACTCCCAGAGGGAGGAAGAGGAGTTTACCCTCGATGGAAGTGGTCCGGACCGAACCCTCTCTTTTTCTGTAGTACCGGTTAACCGGGATGATGAGCCCCATGGAAATCTTATTTTAGTCTCCGATATTACCGATAGACGCAAACGGGAGGCTCGTCTGCGCCGGGCAGAGAGCCTGGCTTCACTGACAACCCTGGCCGCGGGGGTAGCCCATGAAATAAAAAACCCCCTCGGCTCCATTGGAATCCACATTCAGCTTATTCAAAAAGCCCTAAAACAGAAACAATGCCTGGATGAGGAGACCGCCGGACGTTACCTTGAGATAATTACCGAGGAGATAGAGCGGCTGAATGGAATTGTGGTGGATTTTCTGTTTGCGGTAAGGCCGATGGATACCAGTATGAAACGCAGCACTGTCAACGGGGTTGTAGAGGAGCTGATTGAGTTTATCAAGTACGAATTGGAAGAGAACCAGGTAAAACTGGATACCAAGCTGCAGCGGAACCTGCCGAAGGTTGATCTGGACGAGAAGTACATGAAACAGGCTTTGATCAATATAATAAAAAATGGTGTTGCTGCAATGAACCAGGGGGGTACCCTCAAAATTGTAACCCGGGAGGATCAAGGCTTCGTTCATATTGATATCAGCGATAGCGGAATCGGTATGTCGGAAGAGCAGCTGTCCAAAATTTTTGAACCCTATTATACTACTAAAGAGTTTGGTTCCGGTTTAGGATTAACAGTGGTGTATAAAGTAGTTCGGGAACATAATGGAGAGGTATCTGTGCACTCCAGGGAAAACCAAGGCACTACTTTTACCATTAGCTTACCGATACCCGACAGCGAGAAAAGACTGCTTGATTGGAAAGGTGAAGAGGAATGAAATTTTCTATTCTAATTGTAGATGATGAGAAGAATATTCGTGAAGGTCTTGGACGTTCCCTTGAGATGGACGGCTATGAGGTTCTGCTGGCGGAGGATGGAAAGCAGGGCTGGTCCCTGGTAAACGAGGAGCACGTCGATCTGGTTATCGCCGATCTGAAGATGCCGGAGATGTCCGGCGAAGAGCTGCTCAAACGGATTAGCTCGGCATATCCCACTATTCCAGTGATTATCCTCACCGGCCATGGAACTATTGAATCGGCTGTCGAGGCGATGCGCAACGGGGCCTTTGACTTTGTTACCAAACCGGTCAATCTCGATCGCCTGTCGCTGCTGACCAAACGGGCTCTGTCTAACCGAGAACTGGTTCTGCAGCACCGTAACCTGAAAGAAGAGGTCGAGCGCCTCAAGAGCCGTCGTACCGCCGGAGCAATAATCGGTAAAAGCAGTCAGATGCAGAAGATTATGCAGATGATCGAACAGGTAGCTGCTACCAAGGCCAGTGTGCTGATTACCGGGGAGAGCGGGGTAGGGAAAGAGCTGGTGGCGGATGCGGTGCATAACCTCTCTAATCGCAAAGATAACCCCTATATCAAGGTTCATTGTGCTGCTCTGGCCGAGAGTTTGCTTGAAAGTGAACTCTTCGGACATGAAAAGGGTGCCTTTACCGGTGCTGTTTCGATGAAGCGCGGACGCTTCGAATTGGCCCACACAGGAACTATATTCCTTGATGAAATTGGAGAAATCAATCAGCAGGTGCAGATAAAAATTCTGCGGGTCCTGCAGGATAAAAAGTTTGAACGGGTCGGCGGTGAACATACCCAAGAGGTGGATGTTCGGGTGGTCTCAGCAACTAATCGGGACTTGAAAAGTGAAATTGAGGAGGGACGCTTTAGGGAGGATCTGTTTTACCGCTTGAATGTAGTCAATATCCATGTACCCCCCCTCCGAGACCGTAAAGAAGATATTCCTCTGCTCATTTCCGCTTTTCTGCAGGAGTTTAGCGAAGAGAACCAAAAGAATATTGAAGGTATTGATCCACGGGCACGTTTGGCTCTGTATAATTATCACTGGCCGGGAAATATCCGTGAACTGCGTAACTGTATTGAAAGCGCGGTGGTAATGTCCAAGGGCAATATCATCAGTTATGACGACCTTCCACCTACAGTGACCTCCGGTTCCGAGACCGATTATATAAAAATAGAGGTCGGCAGCTCGATGGAGGATGCCGAGCGTGAGATGATCCGCGCAACTCTCCACCGGGAAAACGGCAACAAGTCACGAACCGCAGATGTGCTGGGGATAGGTCGCAAGACGCTTCACCGAAAAATCCAGGAGTACAAGCTGGAGGAGTAGGAATCGCTCAAGCCCCGCGTTTGGCAGCCTCCCAGGCCTTTATGCGCTGGTAGGCGGTGTTCAGCTGCTGCGACGTGTGGGTTGCTTCCCGCTGTTTATTACTATCGGAGGCATGCAGATCCGGATGATGGGTGCGCATCAGCCTGCGGTAGGCGTTACGAACCTCCGTAAACGTGGCCCCAAAGGCGACCCCGAGGAGGGAGTAATCTTTACGCAGCTCCTCGGGAGGCAGTCGCTCCGTGGTGCCGGCCTTTGAGCTGCCGGTAGTTCGGCCGGAACCGTTGCTACGGTCGGAAGAGCTCCCGTTTCGCAAAAACTCATCCAATTCGTTCCAGGCTTCCTGATAATCAGTGTCTCCCTGGGCTTGTTCAAACCACTCATCAGAGGGGGCTCCGAAACGAATGTAGGAGCGCAGGAGGCGTTCAAATCGTTCAAATAGAGGGTCCATACTCTTCTCCGTCAATAAACTGTTGATCATCATCGGATGAGTAGGTGCCGCTGAAGGCGTAGTGAGGGGTGCCTGCAAGATATACGCTCTTGCTGCGCTCGTTCCATTCAAAGAAAAACCTTCCACCGCTGGAGAGCTGGATGATGAGGTCTCGGTCACAGAACCCGTTGGCCACTGCGGCGACCCCGGCAGCGGCCGCCGCCTCGACAATATCGGGCAGCACCGTGATCGACTCCGGCACTGAAAAAAGAATCTCCTCACTGCTGCGTACCTGATACAACACCAGGGTATGGGCCTGGCCGGCTATCGGCACGCTGTGGGGAATTTTGTCGTTCTCCTGGGTTGAAAAATTACTGGAGTAGATGGCCGCATAGGGACGGCTGAAAAGCACCGGCGTCGATTGAATGCTTCGACCCTGTGTCTGGAGTCCTACTTGGAAATCAATCGAGCTTCCCGGTACAATTTGACTCTCCGGTTTTGAAAAGGGAATTCCCACCCGGTAGCTGAAATGTGAGCTGTCAATGCAGTGCAGTCGCTCAGAACCTCGTGTGGTATCAAATATCAGCTCCTCCTGCTGTACCAGTCCAAAATCGAAGGCGTAACGAGCGGCACACATCAACACCTCAATTGGCGGGGTCTGTTCGTTCCCATCGGCCGAATAATAGTAAAGGGAGGCACTCTGTTCATTTGAGGGGCTTATAAAAATTACCCCCATACCGCCGATACCTTCGTGGCGGTTGCACAATCGATGGACCAGGGGGGCGGCATGCTGTTCTTCGGGCATCTCATTATTAAACGCGTTAATAAGGATGTAGTCGTGGTTGGCAATAAATAACTTGTAGAATCCAAATTCCATGCCTCACATCATACAAAAAAAATCAATAAGAAGCTATAAGAGCAATTCTAAATTTGGAAGTCTACGACTTCCAAATTTAGAATTTGCTTCATTTTCTTAGCACAAAATTGTGTATCAAAACAGTTGGAGGCATTCTAATTTTGAATAGTGCAATGCACTATTCAAAATTAGAATTGCTGAGCTATAATCACGGCATGAAAAGTGCAGAACGGTTTACATCGGAAGTAATGGCAACAATCAAAGCGGCTATTGAGGATGCAGAGGGTCAGGAAGTACTGTTTTACGGCAAGGTGAACAGTGAAGGGTTGGTTGATGAGATAGATGCAGCCGGCCGCGGTAATGAAACCGCTGCACCGGCCTTGTTTCCCTATATGGAGAGCGGCGATGTGGTAATTCATAATCACCCCTCCGGAGTTCTGCGTCCCAGCGACGCCGATCTGCAGGTTGCCTCACGGCTCGGAAATCAGGGAATCGGTTTCTACATTATCGATAACCGGCTGAAAAGCGTGTACTGCGTCAGTGAACCGCTGGTTCAAGAGCCGAAAACCCCCCTGGCTGTGGGCAGTTTGTCCGATATCCTTCGTCCCGGCGGGGTAATGAGCACCCAATTTCCCTCTTACGAGTCACGGGAACCCCAGATAGCTATGCTAGAAGCGGTGGGCGCCGCATTTAATGAACAGCAACTTGCCGTGATTGAGGCCGGGACCGGTGTCGGGAAATCACTTGCCTATCTGCTTCCGGCGGCCTCATGGGCACTGCAAAACCGCGAGCGGGTAATTATTTCAACCGCTACTATTAACCTTCAGCAGCAGCTGCTGGATAAGGATATCCCCCTGGCAGAAAAGCTGCTTGGAAAACAGGTAGATGCAAAGCTGGTAAAGGGGCGCGGCAATTATGTGTGTTTACGTCGTCTGGAAGATACTATCGAAGAGATGGCCCTGTTCAGCCAGGAGGAGAGCGAGCTGGAGGCTATAAAGAAGTGGTCCGAAGTAACCGACAGCGGCAGTCGGGATGATCTTTCCTTCTTCCCCTCTCAGGATATCTGGAGCCGGGTATGTTCGGAATCAGACGCCTGTATGGGACTGCGCTGTCCCCATCGTGATCGCTGTTTTGTACTGCGCTCCCGGCGGGAAGCCGCGGCATCCAACCTTCTAGTCGTAAACCACCACTTGCTGTTCTCCGATCTGGCGGCCCGGGTAGACGGGGCCGGTTTTGACAGTACGGCGGTGCTGCCGCCGGCGGCCCATATAATTTTTGATGAGGCCCACTCCCTTGAAAAAAGTGCTACCAGTTTTTTTTCGGACCGCTACAACAAGTTTGCTTTGTTCAAGCAGCTGCGGCGCATCTACAGCCGCAGGCACAACCGCGCTTTCGGGCTTGCCCTGCAGCTTCAAAAGTATTCAGATGATCAGGAAGTATACCAAACTATTCCTACGCTGGTGCAGGAGCTGCATCGCGAGGCTGATAAACTTGATGACCAGCTTCTCTCTTTCTTGGATACTTCCGGTAATTTCTGGATCAAGCAAAGTACCGATCCACAGCAGCTATCGGAAGCGCTGGATCCGATTCGACACCTGCGTACCGCCCTGAATAAGCTCCTCTCTGCTCTTGAGCGGGGAATGGAGAAGGTGGACGAGAAGTACGCCCAGGAGTCGGAAGTTTTTGAAACGGGCATTGTGATTGAACGGCTGGCCTCCCAGGCAAAGGTGCTGGGAGCAATAGAACGGTATGACGAGCAGGAAGATGCGATTTGCTGGATCGAGAAGGGGTTTACCTCGAAGCGGGAACCCTTTTGCAATTTAATTCGCACCCCGCTGCAGATCTCCGAGCTTATGCAGGAGGCGGTATATGAGCCGCATAAAACCGTTATCGCTACCTCGGCGACTCTGACTGTGCGAAAACAGTTTCAGTATTGGCTGAGCCGGGTTGGTTTGAACGGAATGTATCAGGACCGCCTCTCTACGGTGCAGCTGGAGTCTCCATTTCACTACCGGAAACAGGTCTTGCTGGCAGTTCCCAACGACGCTCCACAGCCCAACCAACCGGGCTATCAGGAGTATGTAAGTGCCTTCGTGGCGAAGAGTCTTGCAATTTCCGAAGGAAGTGCGCTGGTATTGTTTACCTCCTACCGGATGCTGCAGGAGACCCATGCGCAGGTTGCTCCCGGCTTAGAGGAGAGGGGGATATCGGTTCTGAAGCAGGGCGGAGAGGAGCGTTCGAAGCTGATGGCTCATTTTCACTCGGATATCTCCAGTGTGCTCTTTGCAACAGACTCTTTCTGGGAAGGGGTCGATGCCCCCGGAGAGGCGCTGCGGCTGGTAATAATCTGCCGGCTTCCTTTTGCAGTGCCCACCGACCCTGTGGTGCAGGCTCGCATGGAGGCGGTTGAGAAGAGGGGGGGCAACTCGTTTATGAACTATTCTCTGCCTCAGGCGGCAATGAAACTTCGTCAGGGCTTTGGCCGTTTAATGCGTCGTAAAACCGACCGCGGAGTGGTCTGCATTCTTGACTCACGGATTATCCATAAGAGCTACGGAAAAATATTGCTGGGATCATTGCCGACCACGGGGCAGAAAATAGAGAGCGGCGCCCAGGTACTGCAGGGCATGGAAGATTTTTTTTACACGGCGGACACTCACAATGTCAAAGATTTGTGAAAGCCTGAGTCTAAAGGCAAAGGCCTCAGACCCAGAGTTGCACAATACACCTGCCCATAAAATAACTTACCATAAAAAAAGCTGCCCCTGAGGAGCAGCTGCTTTGTAGCTTTCAATTACTCTGAAGTAAGTTTACTCGATAACTGCCAAAATATCAGCATAGCGGATGAGCAGATGATCTTCGTTGTCGGAGCTGACAGTTGTTCCGGCGTACTTATCGTACATAACCTTCTGTCCTGCTTTCACATTGATCGTCTCATCATCACCAACCGCGACTACCGTACCAGTTTGCGTTTTTTCCTGGGCCGTTTGCGGTATGAAAATACCTCCGGCCGTTTTCTCTTCGACTTCCTCCAGTTTGATAAGCACTCGATCACCAAGCGGCTTTATCTTCATACCTTCCTCCTGAATTAGTAATTAAATAATTTTCACATTAAAACATGTGTAGGGACTTCGATAAAAATATACGAATGAAAGGGGGGCGGGTCAAGCAGAAACTAAAAAAAATGTAAGCTTGCCGGTTGCTTTGTTTATGTGTATTTTTAACTCACAAGAGGAAGTAGTATGCAGCAATGGATTATGTTCACCAATCGAGGAAAAACTTTTTTAGCCCGACACAACCCGAAGGATGCGGCTTATTGTTTCGAGAAAGCTCTGCAGGCCTGCCCAGCTAATGATATGCGGGCAATGGGCGATATCTTTTACCTTTGCGGCGTGGCTTTGAATAAACTAGGGTACCATGACAATGCCCGGGAGTGCTGGTTTTCCGCCTCCACGATTAATCCGGGCGGACCCGCCGGAGGGATGCTCAAACGGCAGGCCAGTCAGGACGAGGCAGATTGGCATACCTTCAAGTCGATTCAGCTGTATCGCTATTTCTCATCAAAAAAGGCGGATCTTTTTTATTCAGAAACCGAACGAAAGAATGTGATGCGGATAATAGATGCCTACTGGCAGGAGATTAAAGCGGCCGGTATTTTAGAGGACATGGAATCCCAGGAGAAGCGGATGCTCTTTTTTGAGTTTCAAATTGACTTTGCCGCGCTTTTCTCTCCTTGAAGGTTTCCCCTTTTGCCCAGCTTATGCGAGTATTGCGGGGCAAGTGTGACATTTTTACTATGTTTTTTGGTGATATTGCGGTAGATGAGTAATAATGACCCATAGAACAAATGGCTAAATATTATTAAAAATATAAAGTTTAATTTATTCTTTGCATTATAAAGAAATAAAAATTGTAGAATAATTTAAAAAGAATGGCACGCTTCTTGCTTATATAGTGGTAGGAGGCGAGTATGGAAACTAAAACAAAGCAGAAAAGAGTTACAACAGCAGCCACATCTTTTGATGATGAAAACATTATCTCTCTTTACCTTAAAGAGATCAATAAAATACCTCTTCTCACCCGTGAAGAAGAGAACCATTACGCCCGGCTGGCAGCCCAGGGCGATCAAGCAGCTAAAGAGAAATTGGTAAATGCTAACTTGCGATTTGTGGTGAATGTGTCCAAGAAATATCAGAATCAGGGCTTGCCCCTGTCCGATTTGATAAATGAGGGCAATATCGGCCTTATGAATGCAATCGAGCGTTTCGATGTTGATAAGGGCTTCCACTTTATTTCTTATGCAGTATGGTGGATACGTCAGGCAATACTGAAGGCAATTAGTGAAAAGGCACGCATGATTCGATTGCCCCTCAACCGGGCCAATGAACTGGTGCAGATAGATAAAGCCCGTAAGGAATTGCAGTCAGGCAAGGCGGAAGAACCGGAGGTAGAGGAGATTGCCGCGGCTACCATGATGGACAAAGACCATGTGGCTAACCTCATAAACATCTCCCAGGATTTGGTGTCCCTGGAAACGCCAGTGTACGCTGACAAAGGGGCCAGTCAGCTTGGTGACTTTATCGAGGACCGTGATTATCGTGCTCCGGAGGAAGTCGCACTTGAGAATTCTCTGAAAGATGATATCAATAAGGTTCTCAAGACACTCAGCGAAAAAGAGGCCGAAATTATCCAGTACCGCTATGGGTTGAATGGGCGCACACCACTCTCCCTCAAGGATATTGGTGATAAATACAGCTTGACCAAAGAGCGTATACGGCAGATTGAGAAAAAAGCGATCAAACGACTTCAGCATCCTTCCCGAAGTATGCACTTGGAGTCTTACACCGCATAATGTAAGTGTATTCAGGGGGTGCCTTCAGGGTGCCTCCTTTTTTTTTGTTTAAATTTTTTGTTTTAAATTTTCATTGAACTATGAATATTCAAAAAAGCATAGTTCATTGACAGGGCGGGGTAATTATCTTACCATCAGGGATAGAGATATTAAATTTGTAGATACCCAAAATTATGGAGGTTATAAGTAGCTATGGGAAAGAAGTTAGTGTATTTTTTTGGCGGAGGAGAAGCCGAGGGTAACTCCGGAATGAAGGAGTTTCTCGGCGGCAAGGGCGCCAACTTAGCTGAAATGACGAACCTTGGAGTGCCGGTGCCTCCGGGCTTCACTATCTCAGCAGAAGTGTGCAAGATTTATTATGAAAAAAACCAGCAGTATCCGGAAGGATTAGAGGCTGAAATTGATGCAAACCTGGAAAAGCTAGAGAAGATGATGGGCAAAAAGCTCGGTGATCATGATGATCCCCTGTTAGTGTCCGTTCGTTCAGGTGCTGCTCAATCTATGCCTGGTATGATGGATACCATTCTCAACCTTGGCATTAATGACAATGCGGTAGCCGGCTTGGCCAAAAAGACGGGAAACGAGCGGTTTGGCTGGGATGCGTACCGCCGCTTTATCCAGATGTTCTCCGATGTAGCTATGGGCTTGGATCTGCAGTTGTTTGAAGGTGAGCTGGAAAAAGCGAAAGAAGCCAAGGGTGTCGAACTGGATACCGATTTAGATGCAGAGGATCTAAAGAAACTGGTTGAAGTGTACAAACGGGTGTACAAAGAGCAGCAGGGCGAAGATTTCCCCCAGGACCCTAAAGACCAGATGTATAAATCGATCAATGCGGTCCTCGGCAGCTGGATGAACGAAAAGGCCATTAAATACCGCAAAATCAACGATATTACCGGCCTGCTTGGAACGGCTGTAAACGTTCAATCTATGGTGTTCGGAAACTTCGGTGAAAATTCCGGTACCGGCGTTGCCTTTACCCGCGATCCTTCTACCGGTGAGAAAGTTTTTTTTGGGGAGTTCCTTGAGAACGCCCAGGGAGAGGATGTGGTTGCAGGCATCCGGACTCCTAAAAACCTATCCTATTTGAAAGAAATTAACCCTGAAATCTACGAACAACTGTTCACAATTAAAGACCGTTTAGAACAGCATTATCGTGACATGCAGGACATAGAGTTTACTATTCAACAGGGGAATCTCTTCTTGCTGCAGACCCGTAACGGAAAGCGTACCGGTGCGGCAGCCATTAAGGTTGCAGTGGACATGGTCGAAGAGAAGATGATCACTGAAGAAGAATCGGTTGGCCGGGTTACCCCGAAGCAGCTTGATCAGCTTTTTCATCCGCGGATCGAACCCTCTTCCAAGGGAAAATTGAATGTGTTGGCAAAGGGCTTGAATGCCTCTCCGGGTGCAGCCACCGGGCAAATCGTATTTACCGCCGATGAGGCGGAGGAGTGGGTGAAACAGGGCAAAAAAGTGCTGCTGGTCCGCAAAGAGACCTCCCCCGAAGATATCGGCGGCATGCATGCAGCCGAGGGGATTCTTACCTCGACCGGTGGTATGACCAGTCACGCAGCGGTTGTTGCCCGTGGAATGGGTAAACCTTGTGTAGCCGGCTGTAAAGCAGCTGTGGTAAGCGGCGGTACGCTTCAAATTGAAGGTACCACCTATAAAGAGGGCGACTGGATGACCATTGACGGTACCGACGGTGAGGTGTACGCAGGGCAGATCGATCTGGTCGATCCGCAGATTACCACCGACCTGGAGAAGTTCCTGCTGTGGGCCGATGATGTGAGATACAAGGATAAACGTAAGAGCGTGAAGGAGAAAGGCTTTGGAGTACGTACCAATGCAGATACTCCCGGAGATGCAAAGAAGGCCCGTGAATTCGGGGCTGAAGGTATCGGCCTGTGCCGGACCGAGCATATGTTCTTTGACGTTGGTAAACTGGAAATTTTTCAGGAGATGATTGTGGCCGAGAGTAAAGAGGCCCGCCAGAAAGCCCTGGATAAGCTGCTGCCCCTGCAGCAGAAAGATTTTGTGGGTATTTTTAACGCAATGGAAGGTTTGCCGGTGACAGTTCGGCTGCTGGATCCGCCGCTCCACGAGTTTGTACCGAAAACAGATGAGGACATTAAAGAGCTTGCCGATAAGGTGGGACTAAAGCCGGAATCTATCAAGACTATGGCGGAGGACCTCAAAGAGATGAATCCAATGCTCGGTCACCGCGGCTGTCGGCTGGGAATAACCTATCCTGAAATCTACGATATGCAGGTTGAGGCGATTATGGAAGCTGCCTGTGAAGTTGAGAAATCGGGTGTGAAGGTTCTGCCGGAGATTATGATTCCCCTGGTAGGAACCAAAATGGAGCTGAAGGTGTTGCGTGAGAATGCAGAGAAGGTAGTCCAGAACGTGCTGAAGAAAAACAACAGCAGCCTGGCCTATAAGATCGGTACCATGATCGAGATACCTCGGGCCGCTCTGACTGCGAATGAAGTTGCCGAAGACGCGGACTTTTTCTCGTTCGGTACCAACGACCTGACCCAGATGACCCTTGGCTACTCTCGCGACGATATCGGCAGTTTTATAGCCGAATACCTGGACCAGAACATTCTACCCTACGACCCCTTCCAGAGCATTGACCAGGCTGGCGTTGGCCAGCTGATTACCATGGCGGTTGAGAAGGGCCGGGCTACTAAGAAAGACCTAAAAATGGGTATTTGTGGTGAGCACGGAGGAGACCCCTCGTCTATCGAGTTCTGTTACCGCAATGGACTCAATTATGTCTCCTGCTCTCCCTACCGGGTTCCAATCGCCCGTCTGGCCGCAGCGCAGGCGGTAGCAGCCGATTTGCTTAACGAATAATAATTTGAATTACTTAACAGGAGGCCCGCAAGGGCCTCTTTTTTCAAATCAACGATTCTCAATTTGGAAGTCAAAAGACTTCCAAATTGAGAATTGCTGTTTTCAAATACAAAGTTTTCTCAATAGAAAATGAACAGTTATAATGTATACCGGAATTTACTAAGTGCATATGGACCTCAGGGGTGGTGGCCGCTGCTGCAGCGTAATTCCTGGCCCGGCTACAGCCAGGAGGGATATCACCCCGGTGTCTACTCCCTTGGATTGACCCCGAATGAGCGCTTTGAAATTATCACCGGAGCTATCCTAACCCAAAATACAAGTTGGGCTAATGTGCGCAGCAGTTTAACGACTCTGCTGATGAATTGTTCCTTTGGGCCGGAGTACTTACGGTCAGCCGGGCACACTGAACTGGCCGCTTTGATACGTTCAAGCGGATATTACAACCAAAAGGCGAAAAAGTTAAAAACTACTGCCGAGTTTTTTCTGCAGAGGGGAGCGGCCAATGATACGCCTCCTAGTCGGAAGGAACTATTAGCGATCTGGGGCATAGGCCCGGAAACAGCGGATTCCATTCTCCTCTATGCGTATCATGCACCGGTTTGTGTGGTAGATGCGTACAGTATGAGAATTTTCAATCGCCTCGAGTACCGGGGCAGTGCAGAGGAGGGATTGTGGACCTACATGGGACTGCAGGGCAAGTTCCACGACGAATTACCGGCGGATGTCGAGGTCTTTAACGAATTCCATGCCCTGCTGGTAGAACACGGTAAACGGTATTGCACCTCCAGAAATCAAAAATGCTCTAAATGTCCATTAAATTCAGAGTGTCGCTTTGTTGAACAGAACAGCTGAATACGCTACACTTGAAGCTGTTTGTGAGGCATGTTGATATAAGGGGAGACGTTTCATGTACGTTGATAATAATACCGATAAATATCGGACCAGTATTAGAGATATCCTGCTGTTCAAGTTTCTAAGTGAGCGGGAAGTGGAAGATTTGCTTAGGATGTGCGAAATACAAGTCTTCGAAGAAGGTGAGCGTATCGTGCAGCAGGGGGAAGTAGAGCAGGCATTTTATGGGGTAATTAGCGGTTCTGTTGAAGTAGCTGTTGGTGAAGGGCGGCGAAAAAACGTCTATATCTGTACTATCGGTGGAGGGGAAGTGTTCGGCGAAGCCGGTATGTTTATGAAGGTAAAACGGACGGCCAATGTAAACAGTTTAGCCAGTACTGCATTGCTGCATATCACCCGCAGTAATTTTTTGCAGTTTATTAAAAAGTATCCTACCACGGGTAATAAGATCTTAATGGTAACCGTGTATAGCCTGTTGAAGAAACTTCGGGAAGCAAACCAGGAGCTGGCCTTTGAACGGCAGTTCGATATTGAACAAGATGATGTCGACTCTATAGTCGATGAGTTCCTTCGAGCCTAAGCGCACTTAAACTTGCCCTAACCTAGTTGCAACCGCTTTTATTAACTGTTCTGCTGCCTGAAACTTAGTGGATAGTCCAATGTGCGTCCATCCTCCCGAGGAGTCAAACAGATGCAGCTCGTTGGTTGCGGTTTCAAATCCGGAACCTTCCGCTCCTACATCGTTTACTGCAATCATATCCGCTTTTGCTTTTTTCATCCGGGCTAATCCATCCTTCGTCAGCTCTTCTGCCGTTTTCTTAAAAAGAGCCCGGAAGGCAACCAGAAAGGTGTGGGGAGATATCGCCTTCACCTGGTCGATAATCTTCGGAGTGGGAACCAATTCTACTTGTAGTTTATCGGTGCCATGCGTACTGATTTTATCGGCTGCCCTGTCCGAGGATTGCCAATCGCCGACGGCTGCTGCCGCTACCAAACAGTCAGTCTTTTGGTTCTGCAGCAGTTTTTTCACGGCACCCAGCATTTCTGCGGCTGTCTCTACATAATGTGTGGGAACATTAGGTACCGGTTCAGCGGTACCCTTACCGTAGACTAACTGTACATCCGCCCCGGCTACATAAAGGGCTCTGACAATTTCCACCCCCATTTTCCCGCTGCTGTTGTTGGTGAGTACCCGGATCGGATCGAGGTATTCTACCGTGCGTCCGGCTGTCACTATCCAACTGGTGCCTGCCAGGGGGCCCTC
>JAIPFV010000084.1 GCA_021736475.1 Spirochaetia bacterium
AGGCGCCATCGCTACCCAATCCCTTGTAAATCGTCAATACGGACCCGATGGCCTGGATTTGCTAAAAAAGGGCAGGCAGCCAAAGGAAGTAATCGAACAGCTCACAGAAAAGGACGAGGGGCGCGATTACCGTCAACTGGCGGTTCTCTCAGCCGACGGGAGAGTCGCTGCATATACGGGAGCGAAATGTATACGAGAAGCCGACCATATTGTAGGCGAAGGCTTTAGCGTCCAGGCTAATATGATGGCTCGCAACGGGGTTTGTGAGGCCATGGCTGCAGCATTTCAAACCAAAACTCAAACTGACTCAGTACAGGCCCGCCCCTCCTTAGCCCGTCGGATACTCGATGCTCTGAAGGCCGCCGAAACTTTGGGCGGTGATATTCGCGGCAAACAATCCGCAGCCATAATTACTGCAAACACTACTTCTAAGGGACGCATTGCCGACGAGTACCGGGTAGACCTGCGGGTCGACGACCATCCCGAACCACTTGAAGAGCTTGAGCGGCTGCTTAACCTGCATGACGGATACGAGTGTTTAGAGGAAGGGGATGCAAAATTAGGAATTGGCGACTTCGAGGGGGCAATGAACGACTACCGCAGCGCACTCAAAACCGCACCTGAAAACCGTGAAATGCGGTACTGGAAGGCCGTTGCCCTTCTGCAGGCCAACTATCGTGAAGAAGCCTTTCACCTACTGGAAGAGCTTATCCGCGAACATCCCGGCTGGCTGGATTTACTGCACCGCTTGGAAGAGGCGGAGCTGGCGCTGTTTCCGGAGGAGCTCCTTGGAGAACTGGACCGGCGCTTCGGCTTGTAAACCTTCAAAATATCGACTCAAATTATCGGAAGCCCCGATATTGACACAAAAGCCCCCTTTTCGGTATTATGCAGTCTATCGGGCCTATAGCTCAGTTGGTTAGAGCACCTGACTCATAATCAGGGCGTCCCAGGTTCAAGTCCTGGTGGGCCCATAAAATCCGGGCGGTACCACAACGGTGCCGACCGGATTTTTTTGTGGGGACCCGGCAGGACTTGATCCGGAGCTCCGGCGCGAATACGTGGAGCGCAAAACGGCAGGATGCCGTTTTAGGAGCGCAGGCGGGTCGGAGGGAGCCGACACGAGGTCGGCGACTGGAGACCAAGTCCTGGTGAGCCCACAATAAAAAAGCGGTTTGTCGCAAGACAGGCCGCTTTTTTATTGTGTGGTGGGGACCCGCCAGGACTTGATTCACAGGAGAAAATCCTGGCGGAGGGGTTAAGTCCTTGCACAGAACAGGCAGGATCTAAAAGCTCTATAATACACTCGAACGTCTCGACAATCCGGCCTTGAAGTATACCCTTTCTTCCCATTAAAATAAATTGAGGTTCTGTATGGCAATAAAAATCGGAAGAAACGATCCCTGCCCCTGCGGCAGTGGAAAGAAATTCAAACGCTGCTGCGATACCGACCATTCGGCAAGGGTGCAGGTAAAACGGGCCGCAGCAAAGGCCGATTCACTCGAAGAGGCGGCCGAAATAATGGCCACACCTCCGGATATTTACTCTTTCGAGGTTTCCCTGATCCCAGATGGTTCATCCGAGGATTCTCATCGGGAAACTACGAAGACGATAGAAATTAATGGAGATAAGAGTCTTTATAATCTTCATATGGCGATTCAAAAAGCCTTCGGATGGGACAACGATCACATGTTTTCCTTTTTCCTCGACAATAAAATCGAAAGCAGCCAGTATGAATACTCGGGCGATCCTCTCGGGCAACACCATAAATCTTTTCCAGGAGACAAGAGCCGTCCGGCGGATGGGGTTGAAATCGCCGACCTTCGTTTGAAAAAGGGCGGAAGGTTTACATATCTCTACGATTATGGTGACAATATCGAACACTCGGTCGAGTTGATCGATATTAGGGGCACTGAAAAAAATGAATAAGAAGATACGTATCGACACCGACATGCTACTCGTCGCATTAGAAGACCACAGTTTCGAGAGACAGTACTTTCTCGATACCAAGACGGGAGAAATTCTATTTTTGAACGAGTACCTCGAAACGGAAGATGAGGAGTTGCAGGAGCAGATTGAGACGGAGGTTCACCGTTTCAGGAGGATCGACCCTATAGATTCACGGGAAAGTTTCTCTCTCATGGAGCGATTTACAGACACGGTAGAGGGTGTTGATGCTGCAGCGGCGTTACGGGATGCCCTGGCCGGGAAAAAACCGTTTCTGAATTTCAAGGACACTCTTGCACAATTTCCCGCAGTAAGAGAGCAGTGGTTCTCTTTTCGCGGGCAAGAACTAAAACAACTGGCCTTAGAAGCACTCGAGGACGAAATCCGGCACATGGAGGAAGCGGGCTTAGAAGTCTCTTTTCTTCCCTTACCCGGAGAGAATTCCCGGAACTTTCCCGAAGACTTATAAAAAAGTAAGATTTTTTTTGGCTCGCGGAGGATCAAACGTAGATACAAAGTGAGGTTCGAGGAGTCCCATCCGACTCAATCACTACATCCCTCCATATTTATGACCACGTCTAATTCATCAAATTCTCAATATGCCCTAACAGCTCCTCTACAAGCAACCCAGTCTTTTCAAGATCAGAGAACACTTCACTCTCATCAAGGTCAATTTCACCAGGATATCTATGCTCAACCGCATAGGGATTCAGCCTGCTAAGAATGGTGTCATCAATCTCAGGTAGTCTTTCCATTGACTGACATTTTGTCTTCAGATACAGCAGATCATGTGATCGTGGAGGCTCGATATCATGCAGAACCAGAAAAGCCTTCAGGCATTTTTCCACCGCCTGCTGACAATGAAACCCTATGATATCTTTTGGGAGAGGTCTCATGTCCGATAAAAATTTTGCAGAATCTAAATCCTGTCTGGCTTTCTGCATCCATTCATGGACAAGATCTTTAAGCTGCATAGAGGACCTTCCCCTCACGAGCAATGGCACGTTCTATAGTCGGCAGCACACTTCTCTCTCGGAAGGTGCTTTCATGCTCAACCAGAATATCACAGGGTATATCTATCACAGCATAAACCTTCCGGTATAAAAGCTGAACAATTTCCCGAACATTAGATACCGAATCATCCACCAGAACCAAAATATCAATATCACTGTCGGATTTCATCGTCTCCTGCGCATAGCTGCCGAACAGGATTATTTGCTTGGGCTGCACATGGGAGGTAATAACTTCAGTTAAACGGGTGATATCGGCTTCAGTTAACATACAATTAGAATACCCTCTTCCCCCTAATGGATCAAGATAAATATCAGTTTATTGCTTTCAATACAAATCAGCTCAAAACATGTGACCAAAAAGCCGATAGGCGCGTGATCAGCGTGACAGTGATACAGGAAATTGAACGATAACTGTACTTTTTCACTGTGGCTTGCATCGAAAAAAAAGATTTCATCTGCGTTGCCCACATACATTATGGAACGGAATGCAAAAAGTGTTTGATAAAATCTACCACAAGTAGAATAATGTGTGTTAGATTTTATCAGGAATAAATAATGGAGAAACAAACACAAGAACGTATTGACGGATATCTCAAAACACACGGAGGAGTGATTCGTACCTCGGATTTCCAAAAAGCAGGGTTCCACAACTCCTATCTGTCTGTGCTCACCGAAGAGGGTTATCTCGTCCGTCTTAAGGCGGGCTTGTACATTGCTGCAGAAACCCAGACGGTTTCCGGTTTCTATGAAATCCAACTCGCACTCCCGAATGCAGTCATATGTCTCGCCTCAGCACTAAATTTTTACGAGATCTCCACTTATGAGCCGTCATCCGTTCACATCGCAATACCGAGAAACGAGCGTGTTCTACCGCCGGATTTCCCGCCGACCCGCCGCTTTTCGTTTGGTAATCCACGATACGAGCTCGGGTTGAAACAGGAGCAGATAGAGGGCTATTTCATTCAAATATATGATCGAGAAAAAACCATTTGTGATGTCATAAGTTATCGTCGTGTGCTCGGTCAAGATATCACCAACGAAGCAGTTCGCAACTATCTTGCAACACCAGGCAGTAATTTGGATCAACTGCTCGTATATTCACGCCTTCTCAGAGTTGAAGGGCCGATGGAACAACACCTGAGGATGATGACATGAAAAACCTGCCTGCATCAGTCCATGCCAGACTTCTGAATATTGCCAAAAAGAAAAAAGTTCCATTCCAAAGACTACTTACCCTATACAACCAGGAAGGATAGCTACACAGAATAGTGTGAACTGAAGACAAGGAAAGAAATATTGAAACGCTCCATGGACTCAGAGTCCTTGCAAGATGAATAACAATAATGAAGACAGAATAACAGCGATAAAATCCGAACTGCAGCAACTCGAAGACAAAGCTTGCTTTCAGAGTTAAGAGAGTTAACGTCATCAGTTGGAGCAGCAGAAATCTCCACGACTTTCTTAGGAGATAGGGCTTTTCCCAAAGAACCAGAAACTCCTGAAGAAAAGATACAGCTATTCTTAAAATTGTTCTGCTGTAGAAGCGATGTCTTTCCCCGTTATTGGGAAAATAAAAAATCAGGGAAGAAAGGCTATAGTCCGGTATGCTCAAAGGAGTGGGAAAATGGGATCTGCTTTAAGCCGAAGATAAAGTGTAGCGTCTGTTCCAATCAGGCATTTGTTCCCTTCGATGCAGATTCTGTACGAAACCACCTTATGGGTAAGATAGCCATGGGTTCGTACGCAATTGATCAACGGGACAGGTGTATTTTCTTAGCCGCTGATTTCGATAAATCTACTTGGAGAGAGGATATTCGTGCATATACAAACACAGCAGCCGAGATGAATATACAGGTATCAACGGAAATCTCATTGTATTGCCGCTACAAAAGCAATACCGTAACAACGACCTTTGTGTATTTAGATCAATGGGAATACCTGTCACAACTACACTGCCTTACAGAAAACGAGCTCGATACAATACTGTACGAGACCAATGTTCAGGAATACCGGCTGGATGCAGCGGATGAAATGACAGTAGCCGAATCGGTTCTTAGAAATACAGGCTACACAACAGAAGACACCTACAGAGGTACAGTCTCACTCACCATCAAAGGACAAATAGCAATTCCACTTAAGGAGCTTCCCGTACAAGCCTTACTAAGGCTCAAAAAATTGGCTACCATTGCAAACCCCAAATATTTCGAAGCCCAAAGAATGCGCTTTTCGACATGGAATATTCCAAAATATATTTTTTGCGGAGACAACGATTCCAAGAACCTGTATCTTCCACGCGGCCTAATGCCGCGTATACAAGAGACCTTAAAGGATTATGGGTTTGAAGTTGTAGTAGAAGACCTACGGAACCACAACGATAAAATCAACATTGATTTTTCCGGTACATTATTCGAGTATCAAAAGACCGCCGCCTTATCCTTACAGGAAAAAGACAACGCGGTTCTGGTTGCACCTACAGGCACAGGGAAAACCATTATGGCTCTTTTTATGATCAGCCAGAGAAAATCCAGAACCTTGATATTGGTCCACCGAAGCACCTTAATTGAACAGTGGATTACCTCTTTATGCGAGTATATTCCGGAAATCAGGAAGAAAGATATCGGAGTTTTGGGTGGGGGGCGTAAGAAACTGAAAGGTACAATCGACATAGCAATGCTGCAGTCAATCGCAAATATAGATGAGCTGGAAGAAAAAACAAAGGGATATGATTTCCTTATCATCGACGAATGTCACCGAGTCCCAACCGTCACATTCGAACCAGTCCTTAAAACCATCAACGCCCGTTACGTGCTTGGCTTAACTGCTACACCACAGCGTAAAGACCGTTTTGAAACCATAATCTTTATGCAATGTGGACCGATTGCATATACTGTTGAAGATGTGAATCTGCAAAGCCAGGAACGGAAAGTATTTTTCCGAAACACAAGCCTACCGGATATCGGAAATGTATCGTCCATTCAGGAATTATGGGAGTATATAACCACATCGGAAGAAAGGAACGAGCACATACTATCCGATATAGTACACCTTCTTTCCGAGGGAAGATCTCCACTGGTAATCTCCGATAGAACCGAGCATCTGGACATGTTAAGTAATCTGTTAAAAGGAAGAACTGATACTTCGATATTTACCCTTAAGGGAACTATGGGGAGAAAGATTAGGAACGAAGCCATTGCTACTGTAAGAGAATATGTAGATAATCATAAGCAGTTTTGCCTTTTCTCTACCGGCTCTCTCATAGGCGAAGGTTTTGATCTACCGGAATTAGACACCATGGTCATCACGATGCCGATATCATTCAAGGGAAGATTAACGCAGTATGTCGGCAGACTCCATCGGCAAAACAGCCCAGACAAAAAGGAGATAGTGGTGTACGACTATGCGGATACCTGTTCCGGTATGACAATTTCAATGTTTAAAAAACGCCTCTCCGCCTATAAAAAGCTTGGATATATACCGGTGTATGATCCCGGGGATAAGCTTGCAAAATGGTTATAGTGGGTTAGATATGTACTTCCATCTCTGTGATGGGTCTATGTGACAAATTGTTGACATATTTCTATACTTGAGTACAATTAGTCACATGAATGCTCAAAACGATATTGTATATCGACTAATTGAAAAACGCAAAATAGTTCGAACTGGAGAACTATCAAAAGCAGGTGTGCATCGTGAAACCATTCGCAGAATGGTTGAAGACGGAGATATCATCAAGATTGCTCGTGGTCTTTATTCATCCCCTGACTATCAGCCCACGGAAAACTATTCACTTATCGAGGCGCAGAAACTTGTAGATCAAGGTGTTGTTTGCCTACTAAGCGCACTGTCTTATCATGGAATAGGTACGCAAAATCCATCTGAAATATGGATGGCGATTCCAAGAAAAACACGTCCCCCTAAAATCGCTAATTCGCCAGTAAAAATTGTAAAGTTCTCCGGAGAAGGATATCGAAGCGGTATAGAAAAACATATTATTGAGAATAACGAGATAAAAATCTATAACATCCCAAAAACTATAGCCGATTGCTTTAAGTACCGAAATAAACTGGGAATAGATGTCGCCATTGAAGCGCTCAAGGATGTTATACTGAATAAAAGAACCACAGTTGATGAGCTGCTAAAATATTCTGAAATATGTAGAGTCCGTAAAATAATAACCCCTTATATGGAAAGCCTTGTATGAGTACTCCAAATGACTATTCAGCATCTGTTTTAGCAAAACTACTCAACCACAGTCGTTCTCATGAAGAAAACTACCAATCCTTGCTTATTCGTTATGTGATAGAAAGATTCCTCTATCGACTTGGCCAATCAAAATACAAAGACAGCTTTGTGCTAAAAGGAGCCCATCTTCTAACCATTACTTTTAAAAATCAAACATATAGGACCACAAAAGATATTGATTTACTTAAGTCCGGTGATACTCAACCAGAAATGATACGCAACTCATTGGAATCTATTTGCAGCATACCCTACCCGGAAGATGGGGCAGCTTTGATACAGCTTCAATTAGGATGCAGGACATTAGGGAGCAGAACACATATCATGGACATAGAGTGAAAATTGATGCATTTATAGGTAAAGCTCGGGTGGTGCTTCAAATAGACATAGGAATAGGCGATAGCATCTTCCCTGGCCCGGTATATAAAACCATACCCACCATTTTAGGCTTACAATCATCCGTAATCCCTTCGTATCCGATTGAAACAGTTATAGCAGAGAAGCTACAAGCAATTATTGCTCTCAGTCTCCTCACCAGTAGGATGAAAGACTTCTACGATCTTTACATAATATCAATGGTATTTACCCTTGATTACAAAACCGTAAAAAATGCAATTAAACGCACATTTGAGAGAAGGTCCACTCCGATCCCGAAAGAAACTCCAGTAGTCTTCTCAGATAAAGTATATAATGACGATACTAAAGTGAGGCAGTGGAAAGCCTTTGTATCCAAATTGAGGAATGAACATTCTGCTCTTCGATTTCCAGATGTAATAAAACGTCTCCAGGCTTTTACAGAAGTTTTCTTTAGAGATGATTCTACAAAACTCAGTTTATGGACCCCTGAAAAAGGATGGAGCTGAACAAGAAAATATTCGTAAAGCCGCAGTATAAAAAAACATGTGACCAAAAATGTGACACAGAGAGGCTATATCTACCTGCTTTTTAGAGTAAACCAATAGCATTTGTACTTTCAATCCTCTTTTTTGGTGGAAGGAAAAGCTGGTCGAATTCGACATTATTAAAAATTTAAGTTGTGAACAAGTTCCCACAAAACGAGCAGTCAATGCGATTTCTAACCTCCCTGCCAGATCGGCAAGTCGAACATCCAGCTGTCTGCGAAGAGTCTTGTACGGAAAGGGTACCAATTATTCGACCACAGTTTTTGTTATCTATAAGAACTGCCATTGCTTCAACACCGCCTAATATAGCACATACTACATGAGGTGCAAGCAGGAAAGACTTTTAATAACTAGCCGCAAGTTCTCTTTGCGTTTTCTACACCCATCTTCTCTGAAAGCTATATCAAGGACCCAGTGGAGAGAATTTTCTATTCCCCAATGCCCTCTTATTGCAGAGGCCAACCCTTGCGCATCGGCTTTGCAGCTTGAAATATTGTACAACTTTTCGCTCGAGTGCTTTCCATCTATTTCGCGCTGGGTTCTCAGCATGCACAGGCTGCATTCCCCTCTGCATTCCCCTCTCAAAGTTTTGATTGACGCCCCGGTATGTTACGGCTACAATTCTACAATGTTAACAGCCTGGCCTCTCTCAAAATCGGCTTACACCGGGTTTCGGCAATACAAGATACTCCTGTATGCACTCCTTTTGGGTATTGGTGATGGCGCTGTCGGTGTAATAAACACACATATTATAGGTTTCCCCCTGTTTATGGACACTATTGGCACTCTCATCTCTACAGCGGCTTTTGGGTTCTGGCCCGGTATTGTAAGTGCCGTTACTACTCATTCGTTTACAGAATTATTGAGGGGTTTAACAGGGGCAGACTTCACGTTACCGTGGATAATATGCAGCAGCGCTTCTGTAATTACCCTTGCCGTTCTGATACGCTACAAGCTATTTGAAAACTTTTTTCATGCCGTCCTCGCCACCATTCTCATTACCCTGGTAAACTCGATTAGCGGCGCTTTTGTAGCGACCTTTTTTTACTCCGGTATCACAATTCATCCGGTAGACTACATTACCACCGCCTTTCTCTCCGTCGGTCATAGCTTTTTTACCTCAGCCTTCTGGGCCCGTATCCCTATCAACATGATTGATAAGGGCATAGCGGTATTTATTACCTTTGGTCTTTTCTATTATCTGCGAACCAAGAGAAGGGAGAAGGAAGAGTTCTAATAGTGCGACGTTGCCTTACCTCCCTCGTTTATTTTTTATTTATTTGCTTTCTATGTGTTCAAAATACGGTTTTTACCTTATATAATAAAACCTATGCAATTTAGAAAAAAAGTCATCTTTGACAGCAGCAATGTCCAGTTTTTTGTTATACTGCTGGGGGTAGTTCTTTTTATGATCTTTCTTTCATACACCCCTCGGATAATGGAAAGTTTTTTCTGGAATCAACAACGAGTATGTACGGCTTACCAATGGAGCGGCAATAGTCACTGCCGTATTTCATAGGAATTAAAAAGCGGGCTGTCGGAGATAACTTCTCCAACAGCCTTTCTCATTAATCACAAAAATGCTTTCACCACTCCTTTAACCTAGGTACTAATGCAATTTTTTACATTAATACCTAGGTTAAAATGTAAAAAGCTACACTTTATTTGTCATTACACCCTTTTCATAGTATTATTCCAATATGGAACGTCATTTGTACCTTAAACTCACAGAATGGCGAATCGAGAAAAATCGCAAACCTCTTCTGCTCTATGGGGCGAGACAAACCGGAAAAACCTACCTTCTTACAGCATTTGGACAGACTGAGTTTTCTGCACTGCATTATATCAATTTCGAGCAGGACCCGGAAGCAATTAAGCTTTTTGCTGGCCACCTGTCACCAAAAACTCTCATTCCGCTTATCGAACTGTATTTGGACAGCAAGATAAATCCTGAGTCGGATTTATTATTTTTTGATGAAATACAGGAATGCCCTAGAGCAGTGACAAGTCTGAAATATTTCTACGAAGATATCCCTCAAATGGCGGTGTGTGGTGCCGGCTCATACATGGGTCTTCTCGGTACTACCGAATCTTTTCCGGTAGGAAAGGTCCACACACTAACCCTTTATCCTATGTCTTTTTCTGAATTTTTGCAGGCCCTTCAGCCGGCGCTTTTTGAGTATTACGCCTCTTTCATTGAATCTCCGGAACCCTTGCCCTTGTATATACACGAACAACTGTGGAATACTCTGCTTTTATACTATTTTACCGGAGGAATGCCGGAGGCCGTACGTACCCTTTTAGAAAGCTCCTCCCGTAAATTGAACGCTGAAACAAAAGAAAAAATAAGCGTGGTACATGCTGAACTTCTTACGGGATATAGAAGCGATTTTGCCACACATTCCGGTACAATCAACGCCAATCACATATACAGAGTTTTTGAACAGGTTCCAATCCAGCTTTCAAAAGATATCGATGGAAATGCACAACGTTTTACTTTTAAAGGAGCAGTTCCTAAGGCAAAGCGCTACCGCGATCTTGCGGGCGCCATTGATTGGCTCAAAGCAACCGGCTTGGTCTACGCCTCTCATATTATCGATTCGCCGGAAATACCCTTCGGTGCCCACAGTCGCGAGAGCATTTTCAAACTGTACCTTTTTGATATTGGCTTGCTTCATCATATGCTCGGTATTTCCGCAACAAGTATACTGAGCATGACCTACGGCAGTTATAAAGGCTATATTGCCGAGAACTTCACAGCTGCGCAGCTGGTGACTGCAGGTATCAAAGAACTCTACACGTGGAAAGAAAACACATCTGAAATCGAGTACGTAGTACTCTTGGATGATCACGTAGTACCTGTCGAGGTAAAATCAGGCTCCCACACCAGACGAGCAAAAAGCCTGCAAGTCTTCCGTGATAAATATGAGCCAACCTTCGCGGTGAAGATAAGCGCCCGCAACTTTTCACAACAGGATTCCCTCGTTCACATTCCGCTCTATGCGGCAGGCGACCTGCACAGGGTGATAGCCAATATTTAATAATAAATGGCATCAAGCCCTGAGGTAGTTCCCTCGTGGTCAGCTCACTAATGCGATATATTTTATCAGCACCGGGGTTTTCCGCATGCCTCACGAACGGGCGAAGGGGCGCAGCGGAAAACCCGCAGCTTCCGCCCGAGGCCCAGGGCGATCGAGCCCGGCCGGGCCGAGGATTAAGCGGAAGCGAGGATTTGCAGCGGAGCACCTGACCCCTGCGGGCCCCGGAGGCTCGGGCCGCAGGGGCCCGCAGGGGGCGCCCCCATATTTACCCCCGTATTTCCCCGCTGGAATCGCACTGGAATTGCACATTTTGTGGTATAATCGCTCCTAGTATGAAATATCATAGACGTTCATTTAGGCGGAGCGTGGCCTATGCGCTGCGGGGCATCCATGGTGCGGTGAAGTATGAGTTTCACATGCGCGTGCATATTGTGCTGGCCGTGCTGGCGGTATGCTTTGGTTTTGTGCTAAAAATTAGCCATGCCGATTGGATGTACCTGACCATTACGATTACCCTGGTGCTGTTTGCAGAACTGGTGAACACCGCTATAGAGTCGTATGTCGACTTGGCGACCAAGGAGATCGAGGAGGAGGCCCGGGTGGCAAAGGATGTTGCCGCGGGGGCGGTGTTGGTTACCTCGGTCCATGCAGTGCTTGCGGGCTGCATCATCTTCCTTCCTAAAATTATCGCTTTCTTCTAAGCCCTTCTGAGCCATTCTTTTTAGCAGCTTTGACACGTTTCTCTTTTTTGTGTATATTATAGCCAATATATAGGAGAAACAATTATGCAAAATATTCTCATTATCGGCGGGGTTGCGGCCGGAGCTACTGCTGCCGCCCGTGCTCGACGTTTGAACCAAGATGCGACTATCACCCTGTTGGAGGCCGGACCGGATGTGTCCTTTGCAAACTGCGGCCTGCCCTACTACATCGGGGGCGATATAGAGCATCGATCATCGCTTATCCTTGCAAGTGCCCAGACCTTCTACGATCAGTACAGGGTGAATGTGCACACCAATACCGAAGCTATCCGGATTGACCGGAAGGGCAAGTATGTGCTGGCTCGGGATAACCAGGATCACAGCGAAAAGCAATTTGCCTACGACAAACTGATTCTGGCCCAGGGCGGCAAACCGCTGGTACCGCAGCTGCCGGGGGTAGAAAAGGACCATGTGTTCCAGCTCTGGACCCTTGATGATATGGACGGTATTGATAGTTTTATTGAGTCGAATACTCCGAAGAGCGCCGTGGTGGTAGGCGGAGGGTTTATCGGCCTTGAAATGGTTGAGGCCCTGGCTAAGCGGGGTATGAAGGTGCGGCTGGTAGAGATGGCGCCCCAGGTTATGCCGAATATGGAGGGGGAGTTTGCCGGATATCTGCAGAAGGAGCTTCTAGACTACGGGGTTGAACTGCATCTGGGCACCTCGCTGAAGGAGATTGAGGACAACCGTGTGCTTCTTAGCAGCGGAGAATCTGTAGATGCAGAGTTTGTCCTTCTGTCCGTTGGGGTGCGGCCCAGTCTGAAACTTGCAGAGAATGCCGGCCTCGAGTTAGGCGATGCGGGGGGACTGCTGGTAAATAACCGGCTGCAGACCAGCGACAAGGATATTTTTGCTACCGGAGATATGCTGGAGATAGAAAACAGGATTCTTGGGAAAAAGCTTCGACTGCCTCTGGCCGGTCCGGCCAACCGCCAGGGACGTATTGCCGCCGAGAATGCCCTGGGCGGCCAGAAAGAGTATTCCGGGGCTACGGGCACTTCGGTGTTTAAGCTGTTTGGCCTGAATGCCGGTTCGACCGGTTTAAGCCTAAAGGCGGCCCGGGAGGCCGGCTTTGCCGCAGAGGCGGTGGTGGTGCACAAGGCCAGCCACACCGCGTATTACCCCGGTTCGGAGAAGGTGAGTCTTATGCTTATCTTCGACCGCGAGAGCGGAAAGGTTCTGGGTGCCCAGGCAGCCGGCCGGGTGGGTATCGACAAGCGTCTGGATGTAATTGCCACCGCCATGGCCGGAGGACTCACCCTTGCAGACCTGGAAGAGCTGGACCTGGCCTACGCCCCGCCCTTTAACAGCCCCAACGGACCGATCAACATGGCAGCCTTTACCGCGGAGAATCATCGCAGCGGCTTTAGCCCGTCAATTTTGGCGCAGAATCTGGAGCAATTCGTGTTAGAGCATCAGACGGTTGCCGTAGACCTGCGCGATCCGATCAGCTTCGGCAGAGCCAACCTGGCGGGCAGCAACAACCTAAGCCAGAACCACCTGCGGGAGAATATGGAGCAGATTCCTAAGGACCAGACCATCCTGCTTATCAGCGATGACGGGCAGAAGGGCCATGTGGCCCTCCGGATGCTCATGGGCGCCGGTTTTACCCGGGTTGTTAACCTGAGCGGCGGGTACATCTCGCTGGAGCGACACGCCCGGGCCCTTGGCTTTGAGCAGCTGCAGGTTGGTCTGCTTCCGCTGGAGCAGAAGAGTATAGATGACTTGGAGGAAGCCGGTGCGGGTGAGGCCAATACGGCGGCCGGTGCAGCAGGCGCAGGTGCTGGAGTAAGCGCAGCGGAAGACGCCTCCCCGGAGCTTTCCGGGGCCGAAGAGAAGGCCGCCGAAAAGGGCGAACTTATTGTGGATGTACGTACCCCTCGGGAGTTTGCCATGGGCGCCCACCCGAAGGCCATAAATGTGCCCCTTGATGAGTTGTCTAAACGAGTGGGAGATTTCGGCAGCAAGGACCGCGAGATTACCCTGTACTGCACCTCCGGTGCACGCTCCGCCTACGGCCAGAGGATTCTTCAACAGATGGGCTTTTCGAACGTGAGAAACGGCGGCAGCCTGCATGATATTATGGCCCACGCACATTGATTCCTAAGGGCGGACGGGCTATGATGGGAGGATGAGACACTCTATCATTGCCCTCCCCAAATCCCGCCCCAGGGCCCTCCCCAGAGCCCGGCGGGCTCTGGGGGCCTCACTTACTCTACTGTGGCTCCCTTTTACTCTACTGCTGCTCGCCCTGGTGCCGCTCGGCGGCTGTGCCGGTCGGGACATACCCGAACAAGCTCCGGCTCCAGCCGCTTCGGTGCCCCCGGGCTTGCAGCACAGCGGGACTCAGCAGCAGTTTCACTCTTTCAAGTCCGCCGGTCTTACCTTTCGTTTCACCCTTACAAACCCGGGCCCGGACACGCTGCAGCTTCGCGGCTACCGCTACCGGCTGGAAGAAGTAGGCCAGGGCTC
>JAIPFV010000011.1 GCA_021736475.1 Spirochaetia bacterium
GTATTTACCGCAATCCGTTCAGCACCGTTTTTTTCAGTGCGGTTTCGACTGTTGATTCCCGGGATGTAACGGCGACGACCGAGCATTGTTTCCGAGTAGCCCGACTTTTCAGTGGACTCAACGGTTTTATGAATATACTCCTGTATTTTTGCATAGCGATTAAAATAAGCGGTTATAAATTCATCCGCCCTGGCCCGCGGTATTTTAAGCTCATTGGACAGGCGAAACCCCGACATACCATACATCACTCCAAAGTTGATGGTTTTAGCAATCCGGCGCTGCTCGGAGCTCACATCCTGCGGGTCAACTCCAAAAATGAGGGCACCAGTGCGGCTATGCACATCACTGCCGCTGCGGAAAGCTTCCTGCAGCTCCGGGTCACCGGACAGATGAGCCAGTACCACCAGCTCAATCTGGCTGTAGTCGGCGCTAATCAACTTCCAGCCCTGCTGCGGTACAAACGCCTTTCGGATACGCCTGCCGGCCTCCTCGCGTATTGGTATATTCTGCAGGTTCGGATCACGACTGGAAAGCCTGCCGGTAGCGGTACCGGTCTGGATAAAGCGGGAATGGATTCGCCCGGTTTTCTCATTTATCAATTCGGGAAGCGTATCAACATAAGTTGACTTCAGTTTTGAAATTCCACGATGCCGAAGCACAAGCTGGGGAACTATATCCTCTTCCGAGAGCTGCTGCAGTACATTCAGGTCGGTTGAATAACCGGTTTTAGTTTTTTTAACCGGCTTCAGCTTTCGCTCTACAAACAGCACCTCCTGGAGCTGCTTGGTTGAGCTGATATTGAACTCGTACCCAACTTCCGAGTAGATTTCCTGCTGGATCTCTTCCAGTTCTCTGCTCATCTCCTTAGAATATTGCTGTAAGGGTTCAGCGGCTAAACGGATGCCGCGCAGCTCCATCCTGGCCAGAATGCTTACGAGGGGCATTTCTACCTTGGTGAAAAGAGAGGTAAAACCCATTTCCTTCAATCGTGGTGCAAATACCTCATAAAAGCGGAGAGTTACATCGGCATCTTCAGCTGCATATTCGGTGGCGCTCATCAACTCAACATCCGAGAAGAGGTTCCCCTTCTGTACCACATCACTGTAACGGATTGTCTTATATCCAAGATGCTTCTCAGCGAGACTGTCCATACCATAACTCATAGTAGTGGTATCGAGCAGCCAGGCTGCAATCATTGTATCAAAGCTTAGATTGTGAACATCGATTCCCCAGCGGGAAAGCACCTTATAATCGTATTTAAAATTATGGCCTACCAGCTCCAACTGGCTATCCTGCAGTAACCCAGTCAAGACCGACTTCACTTCTTCTTCCGGCAGCACCTTTCGGCCTCCGGCGGTGAGCGGAATATAGGCAGCCTGCCCTGTTACATAGGCAATACTGAACCCCACCGGGTCTGCCGTCATTTCATTCAAACTGGTGGTCTCTACGTCGAAGGCAAAGCGACCGGCTTTTTGCACCTTGCGAACCAGTTCTTCAAGCTCGTCTATAGTGCTAATCGTAGTGTAGTTGCCGCGCTCTGCATAACCAGGTGACTGCTGATTTCCCGGCTCCAGCACCTGCTGTTCCTGTTTTTGACTGAGCGCTTCGCCTTGGGCGTGCTCGGCAAGGGATTTAGCACCATACTTTAGCAACAGAGGCACCGCTGCCTTGCGGTTTATGCTCTCCAGCGAAAACTCCTCCAAATCGGTGGGACATTCATCTGCAGTGTGCAATACGACCAACTCACGACTAAGATAGGCGGAGTCACGTCCCTCTTCAAGCTTTTTCTGCTCGCCCTTACTGCACTCTTCCAGATGCTCATATATGCCGTCCAGGGTATTATACTTCTGCAGCAGCTTCACCGCCGTTTTAGGACCGATCCCCTTTACTCCAGGGATGTTATCGGCCGAATCACCCATCAATGACAGGTAATCGATTACCTGCTCAGCCCCAATCCCGTAGTCATTCTTTACTTCACGAGGGCCTATGTTTCTATATTTCCCGTTCTCCGGACGGAGCATGCTTACCCGGTCGTCTACCAGCTGCAGTAAATCTTTGTCACCGGATATAATATAACAGTTACGTTCTGCTTCACTGCAGACCCGGGCAAGGGTAGCAATAATATCATCGGCCTCAACTCCGTCCTGCCGCAAGACCTTTACTTGCATCGCAGTCAACACTTCTTCTATAAAGGGTATCTGTGCATGCAAGTCGTCCGGAGCCTTTTCCCGGTTTGCTTTATACGGTTCGTACATTTCATGGCGAAAAGTGGGTACCCGGGAATCCATTACGACTGCAAAGTACTGAGGATTGTAATTGTCGAACAACGATAAGAGTGTACGAAAAAAGCCGAAGAGAGCGGACACATTCCGCCCTTCAGAGTCTGTCAACGGTCGATTTATAAATGCAAAATATGAGCGGTAGATTATACTGTAACCATCTACTAAATAGAGAGCGTCTTTTTTCATCCTTGTATATCTATGAAGCGAGATTTTGGAGCTGCATCTCCCCGCCCGGTGCGGGTTTGAAAGCGACGAATATTCTTCAAATTATGGGTGAGAACCCTGAGTTCCGCCGTCAAATTTTCCTGATTTGTATGGTTTTTTTCCAGTGCGGTTTCGCACTTGTCGTTAAAGCTCTTATTCAGACTCTGTTGAAGTTGCTGCCCTTCTCGCACTGAAGGAGACCCCTCATCAGCAGCAGCGACATCATTATGCACAGCGGAAATAACTTTCTGTAGTCCCTCCAGGCGGTCCACAAGTTCCTGTTCCATCCGAACATGAATCGTCAGTTTATCGGCATCACTGCAAGAGATATCTTCGCCCTGCAAATCTAAAACCTTTAAATAGGTATCCATTACACTTTCCCTGAGATACAGATAGGTGAGTAATGTGCTGTGTGCAGGATTAGATCGCCGAATCATCCTGCTACGTTGACACCGCCGGAATTCTGGCCGCCGTTTTGAGCTTTGTTGACCACTTGGTCCCATGCTGTACGCAGCTCATTTAACTGACTGCGAACGGTACTCAGCATATCGGCGTCCTTCTTCATGTTCGCCTGCATCATATGCTGGTTGAAAAACATGTATAGGCTATACAGGCCTTGCGCAATATCACCGCCCTTTTCAAAGTCAAGGGAGACCATCAGCTCTGTAACCATGTCCTGAGCCCGTAAAATAGCACTGTTTACTTTATCATACTCACGGGTGTTGTCTTTCAACAGGTGAATTGCAGTATCCAACTGTCGCAAAGACTCATCATACAACATGATTATGATTTTGCCCTGGCTGGCAGTTTTAATGTGGGTTTCTCTGTACGCATTCAGTCTGTTCTGCATGCTCACAATAACCTCCCCTCCCTGTATATACGTGTCTGTTTATTATCTTCGGCTTTCAACATGTTTCTCTTAACCACTTTTCCTCTGTTCCTTCATAATAGTATCATAGTTTTGTGTCAAAAATCACCCCATCTAGACTTCTCATCGAGCATGTTCAATAAGAGTGGACACCGGAACTACCGTATATCCCTTCGAGACTAAACCATCAATCAGCAAATCAAGATATTGAAACAGATAGTCGTCCCGACCGCCCTTTACCGTACCAATCCTAATTGGAATAATCGAGCCAGGTTTCTTTTTCTGCAGAACCCTCTCGACCAGTTCAGGCGAAGCACGGTACATTCCATTCTGCTGGTCCTTGGACACCCAATCCAGGGGGTCTAGATCATAGCCAATATAAGTATAGTTCATCTCGCTGGAAGCTTCAATAATTTGATTATTCACAAAATAATAAGGGCTGTGCCATAAGAGGGCCAGCTCATTCCCCCGACCGCTGTCAGCGGCAGTGATGTTGAAGTATTCATCCTCGTTGCGGGCCAATCCCTGCTTGATAAACTCCTTAGAAATTCGGTAGCGGGCATCGGTCATATCAAAATATGAGTAAAATAGTGAACCGATCTCATGTCCGGACTGTGATAATTCAATTACCGCCTCAGGATTGCGGCGCATGAACTCTCCATTTACAAAAAAGGTACTCTCAATCCCGTAATCGTGGAGGGTATTCAAAATTTCAGTCAGCCCTTCGATTGAATCGACCGCATTAAACACAAGTGCAACCTCCCGGCGGCGGATCCTTGAACCATGGCTGAAATTCTTAAAGTTAACCGGCTCATCCTTATCGGGAAAGGGCTCGTAGGAGTGGCCGGAATGAGCTCCAAGCTGGGTGGTTTTATACTCCTGAATATGCCGTACCATAATCATATTGGCATAACTGCGGCCCTCGGGATTGTTATTCAGGTACACCCGATAATCCTCGTTGGCTATAGATGCCTCATTAATATCTACATCATCTGCTTCAGTCCGCGTCCACCCGGTATCTCGATCAAACCCATAGTATTCACCGGCACTATGTGTATAGACCTTACCGTCGCTCCCATACCCATAGCTGCCCGGCTGACTTAAGGTAACCAGCGTATCATTAGCTTCATTGAGTCGATAGCGTTTAATATACCTGCGGCCTGATACGATCAGCTCATCTTCGGCTGTCCAGTTAGCGTGCATCGGTTCCGTGTGGGCTAGGGTCTGTTGAGTCTGCCAGCGATCATACTGCTTTATCTCTACCCTATCCGGATAGATCAGCGCCGCATGGTCTCCACCGGGGGCAAGCACCATATCCTGCACCTGTTTTGCATCCATTTTTTCGAAGGAAAGCGAGTCAGTCTCTCCTTTCTTTAGAGCGTCTAAATCAAGTCTGAAAAGGGTGGAATTATTCTGCCCGCCTTGAAAGCTTCCGGTAAGCACAGTGATTATATCATTTTCAGACCACAAGAGGCTTTTTACCCGGGTATTGCGGGGCAGGTAAAGATAGGGGAGGGACACCGTGGACCCGGTACTCAAATAATCGTCCCGCTTAAGGTAATACAGTATAAGGTTACGTCCGCCCTTATTAAACAAAAGCTTGCCGCCATCCGGTGACACATAGAAGCTGTCGAAATTAAAATCGAAATCAAATGGTATCTTACCGACAACCTGGCCCGCATCTAAAAGATCGCTGTAAAAGGAGCGCGTAAAAAATTCCGCACTAAAAATCCGATACAACACCGACTCATCAATATAGTAAAGCTGATTCTGCTTTGTCCACTCTACATTTGACAAAGTACCATCACCAATCAATCGCAGCTCTTCATCCATTATTTCATTGCGCTGCAGCTGATTCATGGAAAAGTAATATAACTTAGCAGCCTTCTCATACACGAAATAACGGGAATCCGGTGCCCAGAGGGCATTCGGCGCCTCGTAAGAGACGGTAATTCGATCGGATATAGTGTGGCTGGTACCGTTCTCCACCTCCAATAAGACCAACTCGCCATAAGCATGGCTTACAGGGCGAATAAAAAGCACATAACGGCCATCCGGTGAACTGCCCACCTGACGTATTTTACCTGAGTAGACCTCCTCGCCATCGGCAAAGGAGGGAAACTCTTCTACCAGCCTAGGTGCAGTAATTCCGTTGCTCCCCACTAACTTACTGCGAAAAATTCCGAAACGGTTCTGTATCTGCAGCTGCTTTGACTTCTCCAGATAGTTCACCCTTTCAGGGAAGAAAGAGAGCTGCTGTAGCTCTCCACTATCCAGATTTTGAGAAAACACCGTTTGGTAAGTACCGTAACCGGGGCTATCTGCTTCTATAGAAAAAAGCAGCTCATTTTCAGGTGATAAGTGCAACCCTTGAAATTCTACCTCGGCATATATCCAAAGGGGAGTACACAGTAACAGCAGGAGAATTATTAAACGTCTCATCCTGGTATGTATTTCGGCATTAATGCGGTGTAAGTTCAACAAAAATCTAATCCGTTTTCATTTCTGAGGGTACTGCTTCAAGAAAATCGACCAATTCCTGCTCCAGTTGTTCCAATTTATGCTCTAAGCTCGATATTCGCTCCAAAGCGTTGCTGGAGGCTACTTTTTCTAGTTTTTGAAAAGAGTCTTCAATCATTACTTCAAAACCTTCCGCGGTCTCCATAATTTTAATTATACGAGTTCTTCTCACTGCAATCAAGCTCCATTTCCAATCCGTCGAAGGCCGGTTCAACACCCTCCGGAAGCTGGTGTGAAAGAATCTGATGCTCCACATTATGACAGAGATGAGTCAGAAACGCCCTTCGCGGGGCAATCCGCTGAATTGTCTCTAAGGCCTGATTTATACTGAAGTGAGTTGGATGGGGTCTATAGCGAAGGGCATCCATTATTAATACCTCCAAGCCTTCCAATAAAGGGTAGCTCTCATCCGGGATGGAACTACAGTCGGTTAAATAGGCAAAGGGGCCTATACGATAGCCTAAAATAGGCAGGCTGCCGTGAAGTACAGGTATTGGCTGTACCCTTACATCGGTAAAGTCTACTGCTTTTCGACCTAGGGTATTCATGCGGATTCGGGGCACTCCCCCTCCCCGCCCCGAAGCTCTGAATATATAGCTGAATCTATCTTCTATTTCCTTTCTGGTGTCCGGATCAGCAAAAACTTCAATCGGCTTGCGATGGGTTAACGGACGTAAATCGTCGAGCCCATGAACATGGTCGGCATGGGCATGGGTGAAGAAAATACCGTCTATCCCCTGTATGCCGGCCTCGAGGGCTTGCAATCTGAATTCGGTGGCGGTATCAATCAACAGGCTGCTCTCTGCAGTTTTAATGAGTACTGATGCACGGGTACGCCGGTTTTTAGGATTGCTGGAGGTACAGACCGGACAGCTGCATCCAATCACAGGAACACCGCTGGAGGTGCCTGACCCTAATACGCGAATTTTCATGTACACCTCCTATAAAACCGGCCGCTGAAACCCCGTATGCTGGGCCGCAAACAGTGAATCAATATAAGCCGCACCATGTTCAAAGCTCTCATTGTCCATCCCCAATAAGGAGAGTCGAAAATAGTTGCGCAATTCCGGAGAAAATGAAAAGTTCTTCCCCTCCGCCCATGGGGGAACCGAGACTTTTATCGGTATTTCAGTACGAATCCATAAGTTGTACCCAGACTGCTCCCAATCGAGATGAAGGTAGGGGTACTTTGAAAGAATTCCGGTAATAACTTTTTTACGCTGCCCCAGAACACGCGTACAATGCCCGATATGCTGATCGAGCCGGCCTGATTGGATAAAGCGGGTCAAAAATTTCTGCATTAACGCGGTTGTACCTATATCGGCTGAATATTTTTTATACAACACCTGACTGTATAAATCTGGGGGTACTGTCATAAATCCAAGGCGAATCCCCGGGGCGGTTACCTTCGACAGGCTTTTAATATAGATAGTCCTTCCCGGTATGAGATCAACAAACCGTATAGGAGTGTGGTCAAGATACTCGGATAAATAGTCATCCTCAATTAACATTAGATCGTAGAGCTCCGCGATTTCAGCTATTTGTTCAATTTTTTCTTTTGAATAACTGATACCAGTGGGATTATGAACCTCGGGCATAGTATAAAAAAAGCGGGCCCCCTCAGCGGCCAGCTTTTTCAGTACCTGTAAGTCCGGACCATCCTTCAGCAGTGGTACAAACTTGCTAGGCTTAAAAACCGAAATCGCTCCCGAATAAGTTGGATCTTCGAACATCATCTGTTCGGAAATTTTAAGGTTGTAAAGGCTGCTGCATAGATTGAGCCCCTGCTGAGCACCGCTGATAATCAATGTGGTGGCAGCCGGAACCCGATACCGCTTTGAGAGAACTTGAATAAGCTCCGCCTCCCCGCCTATCGGCCCTGAACCAAACAGTCCTCCCTCTTCCCGGAAGAGGTCCTGCATAATACCTGCAGCCTCTCGGGTGGGAAAAAGTTCCGCAGACACATAAGCCGAATGAAAGGGATATATTCGATGACTCTCGGGGGTACTCTTTTCCGGATACCGCACAAAGGAACCACTTCCAACCCTATTTTCTATATAGCCGTGTGCCTTCAGGCGGTCATAAGCTTTTTTCACCGTCAGCTTATTACAGCCTCTCTGTTCAGCTATATTGCGGATTGAAGGTAAACGAGCCCCGGGAGAGAACCGTCCATCCTTTATAGATTGCTTTATTTCGTGATAAATATCCTCATATAGGGTCATACTTTCCTCTCTGTGATCTGCATGCAGAATTAGAGTAGTTCTGCGGCTTGCTCTGCCAATAAGCTGCGTTCTGAATGCTCGAGCACTACATGTCCAAAATTTTTCTGCCCTTTAAATGCTTCAACCAGATAGCTGAGGCCATTCGAGCTGCTGTCAAGATAAGGACTGTCAATTTGATACGGATCGCCGGTTAACACAACTTTCGTATCCTCACCGGCCCGACTTACGATAGTTTTTATCTCATGGGGTGAAAGGTTTTGAGCTTCGTCAATGATTATGTAAAGGTTAGGCAGAGAACGACCTCGAATATAAGTAATCGCCTCGATTTCAACCTGATTACTCCCAATTATGGAGTCGAGAGTTCTGAGGTTTGGTCTTTTATGAACCGATAAAATATATTCCATGTTATCAAACAAGGGCTGCATCCAATGGGATAGCTTCTCCTCCTTTGCTCCTGGTAAATAACCAATATCTTTTCCCAGAGGCATAACCGGTCGCGAAATGAGCACCCGTTTATATGCACTATCGTCGAAAACTTTTTTCAATCCCGCCGCGATTGCTAAGAGCGTTTTACCGGTACCGGCCTTCCCCATCAGTGTAACCAGGGACACCGATTCATCAAGCAGCAACTCAAAAGCCATGTCCTGCTGAATATTCAGCGGCCTAACCCCGCTAATACTTCCGGGAATAGGAAAAATCGTCTTTAGCGCCTTACTTTCGGGCTGATAACGCCCCAAGGAGGGGGTCTCATGTTCTTTATCATGAAGAATTACAAATTCATTCGGATGCAGCTCTTCATTCCAGGGGATTCTCTCTTCCGACTGTAGATCTTCATAGGTATCAAGAGAAATATCACCGGTTCGAAAACCCTGATACAGCTGGGCAATATTTACCTTCTGTTTTTCGTAATCCACTGCTTTTAGCCCCAGGGCGGTTGCCTTTACCCGGGCATTGATGTCCTTGGACACAAAGAACACTCTCCGGCCCCGTCTTTGTAAAGTAAGGGCGGTGAGCAAAATTTTATTGTCAGGTTTGTCGGTAATCAAATCCACCTGTATATCGTGATCATAATCGAGCAGCACCTTGAGGGTCGATCCATTGTCCATCTTCACGCCCTGGTGAATATCTCCCTGCTTGGCAAGCTGATCTAAAAACCTTATGGCGTGACGTGCATTTCGACCGCGTTCGCCGCTTGAGGTTTTAAGGTTGTCCAGCTCTTCTAAAACCCACAACGGAACTACTACTTCGTTGTCTTTAAATGAAAGGATTGCATCCGGCTTATGGATAAACACGTTTGTATCGATTACAAACGTTTTTATACGCGTATCATTTTTCATTACAGCCACCTCACTATTAATGTATAAGTAACTGCAACTATTTTCCAGACTGAAGCTAGAAAACAAGAAAAAACGGCCGTCCCGCATGTCATGTGCAGGACGGCCCGGTTGTACTTATATTTGGTACAGTGGTCGTGAGGTGTACTTTGTGTGCAACAGGTCGTGTGATTTTTTGCTCAGCGGTTCGCCGAGAAATTCTTTATAAATCTGCTGAATTTCTGGGTTCAAATGGGAAGCACGAACTTCGGCCGCTGCGTCATCCTTGTACAAACCGGCAATTCGTTTTGCCCGTACCTCATCGGTGGTTCCGTAGGGCTGGCCGCCGCCGGCAATACAACCGCCTCGACAGGCCATTACTTCAATAAAATGGTAGGGGGGCTCTTTTCCCTCCGCTTTGGCCTTCTGTACTTCGCGCAGTACTGTGCCTACGTTGGCCATTCCGTGGGCTACGGCAACCCGGATTTTCTTACCCTCAATATCGACCTCGCCGGATCGTACTCCGTCCATTCCTCGCACGGCTTCGATGTTTAACTCCGGAAGCTCTTTTCCAGTTACAAAGTTGTAGGCTGTCCGTAGCGCAGCTTCCATAACACCGCCGGTGTTTCCGAAAATGGTACCAGCACCGGAGTATTTACCGATGGGGCTGTCGGCAGCTTCATCGGACAGGGTGTTAAAATCGATCCCCGCCGATCGAATGAGACGGGCCAGCTCACGGGTAGTAAGAACCACATCCACATCCTGCTCCCCGGAGGAGTACATTTTCTCACAACGAGTGATTTCATACTTTTTCGCCGTACAGGGCATGATGGCCGCCGAATATATCTCTTCCGGAGACCTTTTGATTTTCTCGGCGTAATAGGTTTTTGTAACAGCACCCTGCATCATCATGGGAGATTTCGCAGTCGAAAAATTGGGTATCATATCCGAAAAGTACTTTTCCATATAATCTGTCCAGGCCGGGCAGCAGCTGGTCAGCTGCGGAATTTCACCGGAGCCTTCGGTCAAACGCTGCACAAACTCAGTAGCCTCTTCCATAATAGTCAAGTCGGCTGCAAAGTTTGTATCAAAAACCGCATCCACACCTAAACGGCGCAGGGCGGCATAGATTTTACCGGTAGAAATATCACCAGGCTCATAGCCGAAGGCTTCACCTAATGCAACCCGAACCGCCGGGGCGATCTGCACTGCCACGTGCTTATTCTCATCCCGGATAGCCTCTAACAGTTTGCCGGTTTCATCTTTTTCATAAATAGCACCTACCGGGCAATGAGCCGAACACTGTCCGCATTTGATACAGGGGCTGTCGGCCAGAGCTGCGTCAGCAGCCGGAGCAATACGGGTGTTTTCTCCGCGTCCAACAAACTCGAGTGCCCACACATCCTGTAGCACCTGACACACATTTGCACAGCGGCCACAGTTTACACACTTCTCAGGATTGAGAATGATCGAAGGTGTTGAATCGTCTTTTGGTAAATCACGCAGACGAACCTCGTAGGGTTGTTCACGAATGCCATAGTTCGCTGCCAGAGACTGGAGCTCACAATTCTGATTCCGTCCACACATAAGGCAATCGTTGGGGTGGGTCGATAAGATGAGTTCAATCACCGTCTTGCGAATTTGGTGCAGCTCAGGATCATGGGTGATAATACCCATACCCTCTGACACCGGAGTGGCACAGGCACGCATCATCTTAGGGGAGTTCTCCAACTTTACCACACAGATACCACACGCCGCCCAGGCCGGTAGGTCTGAATGGTAACAGAGTGTTGGGATATTAATATTCATTTCTTTAGCCGCAGCCAGGATGGAAATACCTGCTTCTACCTCTACCGGCTCGCCGTTTATTTTTATGTTTACAGTTTTCAACTGATTCCTCCTTAGTTAAAGGTTTTTATCGCACGTACACCGCATCAAATTTACATACGTTGTAACATTCACCACACTTAATGCAGAGTTCCTGATCAATTGTGTGCAGCTGCCGAATTTCACCGCTAATTGCATTTGTTGGACAGCGACGGGCACATAAGCCGCATCCGATACACTTATCAGGAAGAATATGGTAGGTAATCAACTTCTTACAGTGTCCGGCGGGACAACGTTTATCCTTGATGTGGGCTTTATACTCATCTTCAAAATAGGTGATGGTAGAAATAATCGGGTTAGGTGCGGTTTGACCAAGGCCACATAAGGAGGCCTTCTGGGTGGCCTGGGCGATCGACTTAATTCTGTCAAGATCTTCCATCTCACCTTCACCCTCGGTAATGCGCTCGAGTATGTTGTACAGGGTACGTCCACCAACTCGGCAGGGAGCACACTTACCACAAGACTCATCAACGGTAAATCCAAGGTAAAATTTAGACACGTCGACCATACAGTCATCCTCGTCCATTACAATCATACCACCGGAGCCCATTATTGAGCCTAACTCCTGCAGGTGTACATAATCTATAGGAGTGTCAAGATAGTCTTTGGTAATAACTCCACCGGAAGGCCCGCCGGTTTGCACCGCCTTAAACTCCTTTCCGTTCGGGATTCCACCACCGATATCAAACACAATTTCACGGAGGGTGGTGCCCATGGGAACTTCCACCAAACCGGAGTTTCTAATTTTACCGGTAAGAGCAAATACCTTGGTACCCTTGGAATCCTCCGTACCAATTTTAGAGAACCACTCTCCACCCTTCATGAGGATAATGGGAATATTCGCCCAGGTCTCAACATTGTTGATAACCGTTGGCTGTCCAAAGACACCCTTAGTGGCCGGAAAAGGAGGCCGGGGGGTGGGCATACCACGTTCGCCTTCTATCGAACGGAGGAGAGCTGTTTCTTCGCCGCAGACAAAAGCACCGGCACCTAAGCGAATCTCTATATCAAAATTAAATCCGGTATCAAGAATGTTATCGCCCAAAAGTCCGTATTCACGGGCTTGGTTCATAGCAATTTTCAGACGGTTAATGGCCAGTGGATATTCTGCACGTATGTAGATATAGCCGAAGTTAGCCCCAACGGTATACCCGGCAATGGTCATGGCTTCCAGAATACTGTGGGGATCCCCCTCGAGGGTACTGCGGTCCATATAGGCACCGGGGTCGCCTTCGTCGGCGTTACACACTATGTATTTCTGGTCATCCTCCACCTTTTTGGTAAAGTTCCACTTCATCCAGGTAGGAAAACCCGCCCCTCCGCGTCCGCGCAGACCTGCAGTTTTCAGTTCCTCGATAATATCGTCGGGCTTCATCTCGAAGAGCGCCTTTTCAAGGGCGACATATCCGTCTCGACCAAGATATTCGTTGATGTCCTCGGGGTTTATCACACCACAGTTGCGCAGAACCACTCGAACCTGCTTCTGATAAAAATCCATTTCATCAATTTGAGCCCGTTTTTTGCTCTCCGCCTTATCGTACAACAGGCGGGTAACCTCTCGCCCTTTTACAAGGTGCTCTGACACAATCTCTTTTGCATCTTCGGGTGTTACCTGCACATAAAAAGACTCTTCGGGGAGCACCTTTACAATTGGTCCTTGTTCACAGAAACCAAAACATCCGGTTTTAACAACCTGAACCTTGTCCCGCACTCCCTGACTCTCGCACTCGTGCATCAGATTTTTATAGATTTTGTCCGACTTGGATGATTCACATGCGGTTCCACCGCAGACAAGAATAAAGTTAGTAAATGCCGCCATTACTGATTGCCTCCCTCTTCCACAATATCAGCCGCCGGACGATCAAATACATGATCATTGACCATCGTTTTGTTCATAATGTGTTTACGGATAATCTTGCGTGCAACATCCGGATCGACCTTTCCATAGATCACATCAGGCATATCCGGCATAACAATCTCGACCGTCGGTTCCACGTAACACAAGCCCATACAGCCGGTCTGTGTAACCCGAACAGTGCTCAATTCCTGTTCTTCCAGTTCTTGAATAAAAGCCTCTAAGGTATCTTTTGCACCGGCAGCAATACCACAGGTGCCCATTCCCACAATTATTTGAATATCTTTGTTATCCGTGTTGCGACGGGAGAGGCTCTGTTTTTGCTCTTCTCGCAGCTTTCTTAATTCTTCAAGGTTCATAACTAACTCCTTTACACTATTTCTTTCGGCTTACAGCCTGCTCTTCCGAAACACCTTCCTGGGACCGTAAATATGTCCGCAGCAGTCTTAAGGACCCTGAGGTTTCAAAACCTCCCACTGCCTCGGATAATTCCGACCTGGTGAGGGAGTAGGAATATATATCAGCACCGTTATTGAACTTCCGGTTTATAACCATCTCATGCTCTCCCGGATAGGTTAGAGCGGCCAAAAAAGTATTTGCCGCACTCCCAACCGGGGGGGTATCGATATTGGTTTTATCAAACTGAAACTTCACAGAGGTTCCTTGCCCCTCTCGAGAATCAATCTCGAACTCGCCTCCGGATTGCTCTATTGCCTGAGTGAGAAACGCCAAGCCTAACCCAACATTACGCTCTGAGTGCTTTATACCATCGGTAAAAAAAGGGTCGCGTGCTTTTTGCAACTGATCGGGGGTCATTCCGGTACCGTTATCCGCAACAAAGACGGTTAACTCTTCCTCGGTTTCGAAAAAATCGAACATCACAAGCGCAGCCTGTGCTTCAATCGAGTTTTGTACCAGATCCAGAGCAAAATCACAGATGCTACGGTGCATTATTTCTCCTGGTATTTCGCAAGTATTTCAGGAAGTCGATCTTTAGTCAGTTTACCAAATACGTCTTCACCGACGATAAGTACCGGTGCAAGACCGCAGGCCCCTACACAGCGAACCGCTTCGATAGAAAACTGTCCGTCTGTTGTAACTTGATTTACGCCGATACCTAATACCGACTCCAACTCATTGAGGATATCCTCGCCACCCTTGAGATAGCATGCAGTACCCATACATACCTGTATATTGTACTTACCGGGTTTGTTGAGTTTGAAGTAGTGATAAAACGTGATGACTCCGTAAATTTTTGCCAACGGAACATTCATAATTTTAGCCACTTTTTTCGCGGCTTCCCGCGGAATGAAACCAAACTCTTCCTGTACTTTGTGTAGGATCATGATGAGATTGCCCGGTTTCTCACGCCACGTTTCCATGTGATCTAGGAGTTCTTGGGAAAACGTAATCTCAGCATCGCTTTTCACAGCCATGGAACCTCCATTTCATGCCACACCTTAGGGGTGCGGTATTGTTCTGTATTTGTATGTACCAAGATAGTAGAAAATAATTAAAAAAAAATCAATAAAAAATGCACTATTAAAATCGGATATTGTGATTTTTTCAAGTTTTAATTGATTTTTCACCGGTTTTCTACTATTATTAAACAAGTTAATGTGAACTATCGCACATATATAGCAGAAGCTAAAACCTGCAGTTTGATTATATGTGAAACCGGCATATTTAATTTGTATGTCTAAAGGTGATTGACTCACATTTAAAATTATAACAGATTGTATCAAGAAATCTACAGATAACTGGGGATATTATGAATAAAGATTTTATATTGCGACTGACAAAGTACAAAAGGCTGCTCTATAAATTAAAAGCCTTGGGCTTTGAGCGCGTTTTTTCCAACAACCTGGGGGATGCTATAGGGGTAACCCCGGCACTTGTCCGAAAAGATTTTTCAACCCTCAGCCTACCCGGAAATAAACGGGGAGGCTACAATGTTGACACTTTAATTGAAAAACTAGATAAGATCCTGGGCCGCGACCGAGCTCAGCATGTAGTGGTGGTCGGCTGCGGCCGTATCGGAACCGCCCTAATGGAGTACAGTGGGTTTAATACCGACGGTATCGAAATTGTAGCCGGGTTTGATGCACACCCCGAAAATGTACATAACACCAGCGGAGTTCCAATTTACGGTATGGACAAACTCAATGAATACGTTCAAGAGAACGATACAAAGGTTGCCATTATCGCGGTCCCCGATTCTGAGGCATCTAAAGTGTTGGACCGTCTCATCGACGCCGGTATCCGGGGCATTCTTAACTTTGCACCGGTCGAACTAAAATGCACACGCAACGACTGTCCCGGCAGCACCACCATTCATAACGTAAACATTGCCCTTGAACTTGAGCACCTGTTTTATCAGGTAAACAGCCAGGAAGCGGAAGAAGAGGAAAAGCACGCAACTGGAGAGGAAACCGGCGCACACCCAGACGGCAACACATAGGACTTGCGATGACGGTTTCTCTGAATACTCCATTACTTATCTCGTGGTCGATAAGCCTCATCTTGCTGTGTGCCCTATTGGCAGTTATCATACTCAGAAAAAGCAGCCGAGATACAGGAGAGCTGCAGGGGCGCTTGAACGAACTGGAAAAGATCTCCAGCCATATTGATGAGCTGCGGTCCCTATTTATCCTTCCGCGTACCCGCGGTGATGTTGGCGAAAAATTACTTGGGGAGCTGCTGCATAACTGGCTGCCCCAGGATGCCTACCGCCTGCAATATGGATTTAAGGATGGAACCCGGGCGGATGCGGCTATTTTTATGGGACAGTACCTGGTAGCAATTGATGCAAAGTTTCCCTTTCAAAGCGTTCGGGAAGTTTTGACCCAAAGTTCCCAAGAAAAAAAACTACCCGCCCAAGTCCGACGAACTTTCGTTCAACACGCCAGGAGCATTGCGGAAAAATATATACGCCCCGACCAGGGAACCCTCCAATTTGCACTAATGTATGTACCCTCGGAGACTCTGTATTACAACTGCTTTGTAGAAGACAGCGAACTTTCAGCCGCGGTACTTGCAGAGAAAGTTGTTCCAGTAGGTCCTGCCAATATATTTTTGTATATTCAAACTATTGCCTACGGTCTGCGGGGTTTCAATTTTCCCCAAGAGGCGGAAGAAGTTATCTCGCGTCTAGCAGAAGTGCAACAGGAGATGGCGGCTTTTGACAAGGAGATATCTACCGCCTCCACCCACCTGAAGAATTTCACCCGCATGTTTGATTCATTGCTGGTCCGCTACCGCAAAATAGACAACCTTGTACGCAGAATAGAGCAGAAGAAATAGCCCCCTATTTAAGGCTATTCTAGGGAACATTTTAAGAGCAGGGGCAGATGATCTGAATACCCACTTTCGAGTTGAGGTATCCAGCGTTTTGGATACCCATCCTCTTTAAGCAGCTGCTCACTTTGAATTACCTCAAACTGCTCAAACTCCATTCCACTGTTATCGAATAAAGCAGGACTTAACAAAAAATGATCTATTGTTTCCCACTCCGAGCGGTAGGCATAACTGCCTATCTGCGGCAGCGGTTCCATTAACCATGGGCTCACCAGAATAAGAGCACCTGAATCAATACCTGCATCTTTTTCGCGGCCGGTCACTCCAATACAGCCGCTGCGCTGGGCCGCGGAGAGCGCCCTATAGTCCCGCTCCGGTACCAACGCGGTTGGATATTCAGCATCTACCTGTTTTTGCTCATCTATACACTCATTAAAATCGCCTGCCGCAATAATATTCGATTGGCCGTGCTGCTCTGCAATTTGATGAATACGACCTGCAAGGACAGCCGCCGAGACCCTCCGTAGAGGCTCAGTCTCTGCAGCTCCTCCGGATTTCGATTTCCAGTGACAGTTAAAAATCCGAAGGGGTATGCCGGTGGTTTGTATCTTACATTCAAGAATCGGCCTGCCCGCCGGAATTCCTTCGATAGACACACTGTGAGCCTGAATGTCTTCAAGGGGATATCGGCTGAGGATGGCGGTATTCACCGCTGAGTCTTTGGCATCAGAGATGCAGTAGTAGCGATATCCACAGCCCTTAAGGTAGTGTGTAACCAGCATCTCCAGGGCATTGAGGTTTTCAACCTCCTGCAGCAGCAGGATATCGGCCCCTCCCTCCGGGTATCTGCTGAGTACATCCGATAGCTGCAGCAGTTTAAGATGATACAGATCGGAACTCCAGGAATCCCCGGCAGGGTCATACTCAGGATATTCGCTGCCGTCCCATACGTCATCAAACAAGTTTTGCACATTGTAACTCAGCAATGTAATATTCTCCGGCTCGGTGTCCGGGAACAAACCCATTGAGCAGCCATTACAGGACAAAAGAAGCTGCACGCTCATACATACAAAAAGGCCCCACACGGGGGCCTTTATACACTGTTTCATCAGGACCTCCTACCCTGTTAGGGGTAGAAACTGGTCCTATGCTTCAAGCAATCCAAAATTTTATTTAATTATTTTACCCGAAGTCTTACACTCCCAGCTCGCTGCGGCTTTTTATCGTGCGCGATACCAGACCGTATTCCTGAGCTTCTTCAGCATTCATCCAGAAATCACGATCAGTCTCCTGCTCAACCTTCTCTACCGGCCGACCGGTTTCATCGCTGATAAGTTTATTTATTTTGGCCCGTAGTTTCTCCAGCTCTTTGGCATGGATCTCGATCTCAGTGGCAACGCCGCGGATACCACTGAGGGGCTGGTGGATGAGATAATGAGAGTTCGGCAGGGCAATCCTCCGCTCTTTTGGTGAAGCCAATAGTATGAGTGCACCCGCACTGGCAACTAAACCCATACCGATGTTATAGACATCCGGTTTGATAAACCTCATCATATCATAAATTGCGAACCCTGCATCGGCATCTCCGCCGGGAGAGTCTATAAATACCTTAATAGGTTCATCGCTCTTTGATTCAAGCAGGATAAGCTGACGGATAACCCTTTCAGCTAATTCTTTGTTGATTTCTCCAGAAAGAAGAATCGTGCGAGCCTCCATCATCCGCTCAACTAGCATCTCCTGGCCGGGTTTTTTCTCTTCACCCTTCTCTTGTTCTTCTAATTCATACTCGCTTCGTATCATATTTACCTCAAAAGTTATCAATTTGTACGTATATAAAAGTATACTAACAAAAGGAGAATAAGAAAAGTCCTTAGTGGTTGCACTTCATCCACATATGGCTACAATGGGGACATGAAAGCAGGACTAATTGCCGTTATCGGCCGACCTTCCTCAGGTAAATCAACTTTAATGAACAAAATCTGCGGGCATAAAGTATCGATTACCGCTCCCACACCCCAAACTACCCGTAATACAGTACGGGGTATACTATCCGAAGAACGCGGGCAACTGGTGTTTCTGGACACCCCCGGGTACCATAATTCAGATAAAAAGTTCAATCGCTACCTTAAACAGATAGCCCACTCAACCCTGGAAGAGAGCGACGTTATTCTGTACGTACTCGACCCACAGCGCCTTCCTGGCTACGAGGAAACTCAGCTGATGAAGGTACTGGAAAGCAGTACTAAACCGATCATTACTGCTGTGAATAAGACCGACCTTAACCCGCCACAGCTTGGAGAGGTGCAACAAAAAGTGGCCGAACAGCTTCCCCATTCACTCATCTACCCCATCTCCGCACGAAACGGTTTCGGCGTCCGCGACCTGGTAGCCGGGCTGTTTCTTCAGTCGCCGGAAGGGGAAGCTATGTATCCGCAGGAGTACTACACCGACCAAGATCCGGAGTTCCGCATTACTGAAATAATCCGTGAGCAGGCGGTAAACCGGACGCGAGAAGAACTGCCACACGCTGTGTATGTAGAGATTGCCGATATGGAGATGCAGGAGGAGCGCCATCTTTTATGGGCACGGGCGGTTATTTTTGTGGAGAAGGAATCACAGAAGGGGATGCTGGTTGGGAAAGAGGGCAGCATGATTAAAAAAATCAGAGTTTCCGCAGAAAAAGAGCTCAGAGAGCTGTTTCCCTATGCGGTAAAACTTGATCTGCGCGTAAAGGTTGACCCCAAGTGGCGCACCCGGGACCAACTTTTGCAGCGACTCATACACTAAACAACGCTTTACGCTTAACCTTTACACATAACGAGTGAGTATTTCCAGGACCTTCTGTTTACCCACCGTCATGATAAAGCCGGCTAAACGGGGACCCTTCTCTTTTCCGATAAGCACCATGTATACCAAGCTGAATAGATCTTTCGGTTCTAGATCCTCACTGCGGGCAACGTCGTAAATGGCGGTACCCAGGCTCTTTTCATCATGTTCATCAAGCTTTTCGACCTCCCTTTTGAGCCCCTGCAGCATGCGCCTCTGCTGCTCATCGATCTCCACCAAAGGGTCTGCATCAGTCTGCAGGCGAAAGCGAAACTCCTCCGGGCTGAAACGGGTAATCCAGTTCCAGGCACATTGGGCGCGCACTCTCATGCGTCGCTGCTGTTCCTCATCCAGTTCAAACAGAGAGAGCACGGTTTCAATATCCCCGCCGTTTATCTGCAACAGGTTACACAGGTGTCTAAAGGGCAACTGTACCGGCATGGTTTCCGGCACACCGTGAACCTGAGAAAGCTCGTAGATCCGGCTCTCCTTCTGACGCTTTTTCTCGCCGACTTCCTGCTCGCCAAAATAGATTCGCTCGCACTTATCGTAATCCTCGTAGATTTTAAGCACATCTAGATCAAAGGAGATAGCAAACTCGCTGTTCGGCCGGGTACCGGCAAACAGGTAGCGGACAATTTCCGGTTGATAAATCTCTAATACCTCGGGAAGGCCTACTACTTCCCCGGAGGAGGATGAGATCTTTCCACCGCGCCCCTTAATCCGTATAAAGTCATATTGGAAGGAAACCGGGGCTTCACCGCCGTACACATCTCTAACGATCTTACGGCCGGTATCGAAGGACCCCCCCTCGGAGTGGTGGTCCTTTCCAGCCGGTTCAAAGTCGACTCCTTCCTGGCGCCAGCGCATCGGCCAGTCTACCCTCCACGGCAGTTTTACCGCACTGGTTTCGCGCAGATCCAGAGTTTCCTCATTACCGGTATCGTCACAACGGTAGTGCACTCCCCACTCTCCGTCCCATCCTAGTACCGTGGTAGTGTCGCGGTCGGTAAAGGTGCTGAATACCGATACAGGCCACCAATCTTCGGGAAGGGGCTCGGTACGGTGTTCGTTTAAGATACTGCGGATAGTATCCCGCTGTTCCAGAGCAGTCCGTATTCCTTCGGCATAATAGGAGCTGCGGTAGCGTGTGGCCTGGTAAATATACTCAGGCTCAACCCCCACCTTCGGCAGCAGCTGTTCCAGCGCTTTCTCGTTGGCCTCTGCATAACTTGAATACCCTGAACCGGTATCCGGTACCAGAGTAATGGGCTTGCGAAGATACGTCTCCAGTAGCTCTGGGTTCGGCATATTCTTGGGTACTTTGCGAAACACATCGTAGTCATCCCAGGAATATATAAAACGAACCTGCTTTCCCTGGTCCCGCAGGGCCCTCACGATTAGTTCAACCGAAATGATCTCGCGAAAGTTACCAATATGCACAGTGCCTGAGGGAGTAATACCCGATGCACACACATAGGTATCTTTTTCTCCCTTTTGACGTACTATTTTTTCGGCAGTACTGTCTGCCCAATGAAATGTATTTCCCTTCATAGCCGTGCATTATAGAGGTAAATTTGGTATTGTTCAATGGAACTGAAAACTCCCATGTGTTAAGATTTCAGTTAGCAAACAAATGCGCCGAGATAAGAGACATACAGGTGATTATGGGGGAAGAGTGAACAAGCTGGTATTAATACTGTTAAGTGCATTGCTGCTGCCTACACTCCCGGCATGGGGAGAAACCGGTTATGCATCGTGGTACGGAGGAAAGTTTCAAGGCAGACAAACCGCAAGCGGTGAGGTTTTCGACACCAACAAACTGACAGCCGCCCACAAAACCCTTCCCTTCGGTACTGTGGTAGAGGTTACCAACTTAGACAATGGAAAGAGTATAGAAGTTCGGATTAACGACCGAGGCCCCTTCGTAGAAGGCCGCGTTATTGACCTCTCCCGAGCAGCCGCCGTGAAGATCGGAATGATGAGCACGGGGATAGCACCGGTAAAAGTGGAAGTAGTCCGCAGCGCATCCTTATCGCCGGGGCCATCACACTATTCCATTCAAATTGCGTCATTTTCAGCGCGTGAAAATGCTCAACTTCTGCACAGCCGGCTGTACGAACGTGGTTTCCACGCGGAATTTGAGCAATCGGGAAGTGGTCACACTCGAGTAGTGCTTCCGCAGGTACAGGAAGCCGAGCTCGATCCATTACTGACAAAACTGGCGACTATGGGATTTAATTCAGTGTTAGTCCGACGCCACTCCCCGGCCAATTGATACCCTACCCCACTTGGCTCCCACCCCGTGCATAAAGTAAAACACGGTAAACGAGATACAACAGTATCTCTGCAAGTATTCCCGTTATGTGCTTGCTAAGAGTTCAAAGCTGTCGTATCATTTACACAGTGATAATCACCTAAAGGGATTGAGGCTGGAGTATGGACCTTCTTTCTTCACTTAAAGAGATACAGGCAGTTCAAAAGAACCGTATCGAGGGTAAAAACGCCCTATTCTATGCTTTGCTTTTTTTGTCAAAAAAGAAGACCCGGTCCACCGGATTTAAATTTGCCTATACCATCTGGTCTCACTTTTTCGCACCTCAATTGATGACACAATACAAGCTTCGACGACGCCCGGTCGCCTGGGTAGATCATCCCTTAGATAAAAAAATTCCTTTCAAACCGCATCATGTTTCAATTTATCTGAGTTTTACCAGTCTATGGCTCAAATCAATAGGCTTTATCTACCGTGAGTTCGGTAAACAGTCCTTAAACGAGGTAATAAAGTTTGTTGAAGCACTTACTTCTCTTTACCTTGAAAGTGCAAAGGTATTTCTTCAAATCCAGTCAACCACCAACCGGCCGCGCTACATCGGGGGGTTTTACTTCCAGGTAATCCATCTCTTTGATCCCCATCTGCACTGCATTCCATCGCTGCATGTAGAAATCGTTTGCCTGAACTACACCTTTATGACCAATATAATCGACAAATTTGCCAAAAACCCGGCCGAGTATCAGAGGGAAAAAGATTACCTCTGGAGGCAGGCGGTGTTAATTACCGACAGCATCCTCCTGATTAAGCAGCACAGTGTAAACTGTGTTGCTGCAGGTTTGTTTACCCTCACCTCCAACAACTATCCTTTCGTGGAAAAAGATGCCTGCCAAATAATCGATGCGCTGTTTACCGGACCTGGGAATACCCTACCGGTTGGAGAAGAAATTCGAGCCTATATTCACAAGCTGTACCAGCATTTCTTAGAGGAACACCGCAGTAAAACCAATGCTAAAGTACTGGTCGATTTTCTGCACACCTATCCACAAACAAAGCAGGATAACCCCCGGGATCCGGTATTCTCATAAAAGGCCCCCGCAAGTCGGTACTTTTCGGGAGCCCAGGAGTGATGCGAAAAACAGTATCTTAAGCAGCGTAGCCTGCTTTGAGAACTTTTTCATTCACCGGATTGAACTTCCGGTTTCGAGCTGACACGGCCTCTTCCAGTGCTGCGATAGTCGATTCCAGCGAGGCCAATTCCGGCTTTTGTTTCAGCAGCTTGCCGATAACCGCCATATTTGCCGACCGACTCGAACCATTTTCTTCGGCAATATCATTTGCTGCAATATCCACCACTGTTATGTCGGTACGGCTTGGTTTCTCATCGATCAATGAACTGTTATAAATTAACAGCCCTCCAGCCTTAACCCGTGGTTCAAATTTTATGAGGGAGGGAGTATTCAAAACAATAGCAATATCCGGATGAAAAACTACCGGTGAAGCAACTTCTTCATCAGAAATTATTACCTGACAGTTTGCAGTACCGCCGCGCATTTCAGCTCCGTAAGAAGGAATATGGGACACATACTTTCCCTCGCGCATACCTGCAATACACAGAAGCTTCCCCGAAAGCAACACTCCCTGTCCGCCGAATCCAGCAAATATTATTTTTTCAGTCATAACCTTTTCTCCTGTTCAATGTACCGGACTTACCGATCTCGAAAATTCCCCAATGGGTAGTAGGGGGCCATAGTGTCTTTTACAAAGGCAACTGCGGTCTGCGAATCAACGCCCCAATTGGTCGGACACATCGAAAGCACCTCAACAAATGAGTATCCCTTTCCTTCTGCCTGATTTTGAAGGGCTTTTTTGATTGCCTTTTTAGCCTTTCTAATGTTCTTTACATCATGGACGGAAGTACGTTCGATAAACACCGGACGTTCGAGGGTAGCAAGCATCTCACAGGCGCGAATTGGAAAACCTACATCCGAGGTGTCCCTTCCATAGGGGGTGGTTTTAGTAACCTGCTTATCCATAGTGGTTGGCGCCATCTGCCCGCCGGTCATACCGTAAATTGCATTATTTACAAAGATAACCGTAATATTTTCGCCGCGGTTGGCGGCATGGATGGTTTCTGCAGTACCAATAGCGAGTAAATCGCCGTCGCCCTGGTACGAGATGACCACTTTATCCGGATGCACCCGCTTAAGGCCGGTAGCCACCGCCGGAGCACGGCCGTGGGCCGCCTCGCAGCCATCGGCATCTATATAGTTGTAAGCTAAAACCGAACAACCTACCGGAGCTACCAGAATAGTTTTATCCTGTATTTCCAGCTCGTCCATCGACTCCGCAATTAGTTTATGTACAATGCCGTGACCGCAGCCGGGACAGTAGTGGGTTTTTACCTCCCGCAGCGATTCCGGTTTCTCATAAATATATTCGAACTGTGCGCCCTTACTTTCCATAGTTCTTTACTCTCCTCACAATTTCATCAATATCAGGTAACATGCCGGCAGTCCGGCCGTAAAAATCTATATCCGCAGTGCCGTTTAACGATAGTTTTACATCTTCCAGCATTTGCCCCGCGCTCATTTCCACGGTCAACACCTTTTGCTTACCCTCAGCCGCTTTCTGCAGCTCTTTTTCAGGAAAGGGCCACAGGGTAATTGGACGAAACAGCCCAACCTTAACTCCCTCTTTCCGCAGAGCACGCAGAGCTGAACGGCAAATTCTTGAAGACATTCCATATGCAACCAGCAGATAATCTGCATCGTCGGTCATGTAAGACTCGGACATGGTCTCGTTCTCTTCTATCTGTGTATAGGTTGCCTGCAGTTCATCGTTCAACTTCTCTAACGCATCCTCGGGGTTTAATCGGAGGGATGCAACAATGTTGGGTTCTCGGCCTTCTGCACCCGAGAGAGCCCACGGTTTATCAAATTTTTGGTTCGAGGGCTCGGGTAATGAAACACCCTCTGCCATCTGCCCTAGAAATCCGTCACCCATCAGCATTACAACAACCCGGTACTTATCGGCAATATCGAAAGATTTAATTGTTAAGTCGGCAATTTCCTGTACAGTAGCCGGTGCTAAGGCCACGGTACGGTAGTCGCCATTCCCTCCGCCTCGGGTAGCTTGATAGTAATCGCCCTGGGCTCCGGCTATATTTCCAAGCCCCGGTCCGCCGCGCATCATATTCACCACCACTGCCGGAAGACGGGCCCCGGATAGGTATGAAATACCTTCTTGTTTAAGACTGATTCCCGGTGATGACGAGGAGGTCATGACCCGCGCACCGGCGGCAGACGCTCCAAACACCATGTTAATGGCAGCAATCTCACTCTCTGCTTGAAGAAAAGTCCCGTCAACCTGGGGAAGACGCCTTGCCATATAAGCAGGGACTTCATTCTGCGGCGTAATTGGATACCCAAAATAGTAACGGCACCCGGCAATAATCGCCGCTTCACCAAGCACCTCATTTCCTTTCATCAATATTTTGTCGCTCATACTAACTCTCCCTAGACGTACTGCACTACTTTAATGACCATATCGGGACACATCATCGCACAAAACTTGCAAGCAATACATGCATCATCATCTATACAGGTGGCGTACTGAACACCCTGCTTGTTAAAATCGTCCGACATCTTTAAAATATTCACCGGACATACCTCAATACACAAAGTGCATCCTTTGCATTTTTCATTATCGAATTCAGGCTTTCCTCGTGCCAAGGTTTTCCTCTCCTTTTAGTATAGTAGGATTAAGTTCACTATATTATACAATGTTTACTAAAATAAAACAAATATTTTTTCAGATTTTGTTTAGTCTATTTACTCCATTATACTTATTTCACTCTTTGCAGCTGAATCATTGGCACAACTACAGCTCTCTGATAGTATTTTGACTGTAAGAAAATAGTCGTATCCGACTATTTTCGTCGTTTCGGTTGCCGCACAGCGGCATGCGAAACTGTTAAGAAGGAGTTGTAATGGACTTTCTTACCTACCTAAAGAACCACATAGTGCTGTTTGATGGTGCAATGGGCACTGAAATACAAAAACTCCCCATCCAGGACAGTGAATGGGGCGGATACTCCGGTTGTAATGAAATGCTCAGCCTTTCGGCTCCGGATAGAATTGCGGGTATTCACCGCGCCTATTTAGAAGCAGGTGCCGATGTAATAGAAACCAACACCTTCGGAGCTAACCGGATAGTTTTATCCGAATACGGACTTGAAGAACGAACCAGAGAAATAAACAAAGCCGCCGCCCAACTGGCGGTGCATGAACGAGATCAATATCTCGGGAGAACCCCTTCAGAACGCCCGGTATATGTGGCCGGCAGCTTAGGCCCCGGAACCAAACTGCCAAGTCTAGGGCAAACCGATTTTGATACAGTGCATACCTCTTATTACCAGCAGGCGCTGGGCTTGATAGAGGGGGGAGCAGAGCTTTTTATCATCGAAACATCACAAGACCTTCTGCAAATTAAAGCAGCCGTACTTGCAGTCAGGGACGCCTCAGCTGCTCACCAGCTGGAATTACCGCTGATTGTATCCGTAACGGTGGAGACAAATGGTTCAATGCTGGTGGGTTCGGATATTAACACAGTCACCTCTGCCCTACTGCCCATGGACATCGATGTAGTGGGAATTAATTGTGCCACAGGTCCCCAGGAAATGCGCCCGCATATTGAAGAGCTAAGCCGACAGTTTCCGGGAGCACTATTCTGTATGCCGAATGCAGGCTTTCCGGAGCACAAAAATGGAGAACTGGTCTACTCCCTCTCACCGGCAGAGTTTGCGGATGTACTAACCGCATTTGTTTCCGACTTTGGGGTGGATGTAATCGGCGGCTGTTGCGGCTCCGACCCGTCCTTTATTGCCGAACTTCGCAGCCGTATACCGAATCTCACCAAAGGTTATCGAGGGATACTTCATAAGGCAGCCCTTACCTCGCTCTACAGCCGTATAGAGTTTGATCAGCAACCGCCGCCGTTTTTTATTGGGGAGCGAACAAACACAAACGGCAGCAAGAAATTCAGAACCCATTTGCTGGAAAACGACTGGGACAGTATGGTCTCGATGGGAAAGAAACAGATGAAAACCGGAGCTCATGCTCTGGATGTCTGTGTAGCCTATACCGGCCGTGATGAGCAGCACGACATGCAAGAATTAGTACGCCGGTTGAGAACCAACGTAGATCTTCCGCTGGTAATCGATTCAACCAACCCGGAGGTACTCGAATCCGCCCTAAAACTGATGGGTGGTCGCGGACTAATCAATTCCGTCAACCTTGAAGATGGAGAGGCTGCAGCGGGAGTTGTTTTTTCTCTAGCAAAACGATACGGTGCCGCCGTCATCTGCCTTACTATTGATGAGGCCGGAATGGCCCGTACGGCAGAAAAAAAGCTCTCTATTGCCGAACGAATTTACCGTATTGCCACCGAATCCTATGGGCTGCGTCCGGAAGACCTTGTCTTCGACCCCCTCACTTTTACCCTAGGCAGCGGTGATGAGAGCCTGCGAATTGCTGGGTCAGCTACTCTCACCGCACTCGGCCTGATAAAGAAAAAAATGCCTGGAGTTCATACCGTGCTGGGGGTCAGCAATATCTCATTCGGACTAAAGCCCCACTCCAGAGAAGTGCTAAACAGTGTTTTTTTGGAAAGGGCCATCCAGGCCGGCTTGGATATTGCTATTGTAAATGTCAAAAAGATTATCCCTGTGTTTAAAATCCCAGAGGCTGATGTGACTGCTGCTCTCGATTTGATTTACAACCGCGGTTCGGATGATCCGCTGCGCTCATATATAACCCATTTTTCTAATAAAGAAACCAGCCCGGTGGATGCACAAAAAAATCACGAAAATCTGTCTCCGGAGGAGCAGCTGGAAGAGCTGGTATTGGAGGGCACCCATGCCGGTTTACTTCCGGTATTAGACGCACTACTTAAACACACTGCCCCCGATACAATCATAAACAGCCTTTTAATTCCTGCTATGAAGCGGGTTGGTGAACTGTTTGGCAAGGGAAAGCTTCAACTCCCCTTTGTTCTTCAGTCTGCAGAGGTAATGAAGCAGGCGGTAGGATACCTGGAATCTTTTATGGAAAAACAGGCCGGTGCCCCCGGCAAAAGTGTAGTATTAGCCACCGTGAGGGGCGATGTGCACGATATAGGCAAAAACCTGGTAGACATTATCCTGTCAAATAACGGCTACAAGGTTTACAACCTCGGAATCAAAGTGGATATCGATACTATTCTCAAAAAAGCACAGGAAGTGAGGGCAGGAGCAATCGGGATGAGCGGATTACTGGTAAAATCTACCGGGATCATGAAAACGAATATTGAGACGATGCACGACCGAAACCTGCATATACCGGTACTGTTAGGGGGAGCAGCCTTGACCCGTGAGTTTGTTGAACAGGAGTGTGCCCCCCTGCTAAATGCACCGATTTTCTACTGCAAAGATGCCTTTGATGGACTACAGGCAATGGGAAGAGTCGAAGAAGCCGCAGAAGCTGCTTTGACAGATGCCCCAAGGAAAGCCAAACAGAGCCCGCCTCCGGAGGTTTCCTCCGAGGCGGGCTCAAAGCCTCAAGCTCCCCCCGAATCGATGGAACGCGCATCGCATGCTGTTCCGCTTCCGGAAAGCAACGAAATACAACAGCTGAACCTAAATTTTGAAAGTCTGCTTCCTTATATCAACCGCAAGCGACTCTTTCGTGCACGATGGGGTTACCGGCGGGGGGCTTCTTCCGAGCAGGAGTATCTGAAACTTGAAGAGACTACAATTCAGCCGGAGTTTGAAAAACTGATAGCTTGGCTGGCTGAAGGGAACATTACCCCTCCGAAGGCTGCGTTCCGGCTGCTGCCCTGTAATCGAACCGGCGATAATCAAATCCGCATCTTTGAGGATGGATCACAACCGGAGTTTTATTTTACCCGTCAATTACAGCCTCCTCACCTTTCGGTGGCCGACTATTTTCTTCCCGATTCTGCAGGCCGGCAGGATTTGATTGGCCTGCAAATAGTGACCCTTGGAACTGCAATTCAAAGGGAAATCCATCGTCTATTCAGTAATGACAACTATCGCGACTATCTTCATCTGCACGGTTTGGCAGTGGAACTTGCCGAAGCTGGGGCTGAGTATGTACAGACTCTTATGCAGTCAGAACTGCAATTTCCGGAATCCGGCAACTCCGGCAATTCGATACCCGCCACGCGTTATTCCTTCGGGTATCCCTGCTGTCCGGATTTAGCTGCTAACCGCACTATCGCGGCGCTGTTAAATGCAGAAGAACTCGGAATCAGCTTTACTGAGGATGATCAGATGGTACCGGAATTATCTACTGCCGCTTTTGTCTGCTTCAATCCACAGGCTGATTACTTTTCTATATAGGACAGGCGCCCCCAGATCAAGCCGCGTGTGCCTGCTTCGCTGGGCAGACAAAAAACCCGTCTTGCACAACCTGTACACGACGGGAATTTTCTCTAATTTCAACTTTTAGTTTTAAGTTGTCAACAATCACCTGCTATTAATCGACAGGAGAAAACTCATCCTTAGCTGCGCCGCAAAGCGGGCATACCCAATCATCAGGAAGATCGTCAAAGGATGTTCCGGGATCTACTCCGTTATCAGGATCTCCCTCTTCCGGGTCATAGATGTAGCCGCATACATTACATACGTACTTCTGCATTTCATGCTCCTTTCCAGTAAAATATTATTGATCCGCCCGCCACAAACTGTGGACATTACAGTACTCACGTGCAGAAACTTTCGATGCCTGGATACAAAACTCGGCAATCGGTTGGTCACCGGGCTTGAGAAACTTTCGATAAGATTTTCCATCTGCAATCAGCTCGATCCACTCGATGTAGTGTTTCTCTTCCATCGGATGCAGGGTGCTGCCGACAGTTACCTTATAGCCATTGGATGTCTTCTCGATGAGAGGCACATGCTTTTCGGTTGTCGAATCCGCAGTTTTTTCATCGAGCAGGGTCATATTTTGACCACAGCATACCAGGTCACCTTCGCCTGTGTGTAATACTTCTACAATATTACCACAGATCTCACACTTGTAAATTCCATTTAATTTGGTTGACATAAAGTCCTCCTTAAAACTTTTATTATAGAGGCGGTTTCAAATGCTTTTTTATCTGACACCGTCTACTATGCGCTACCAGTTCTCGCCAAGCAATTCAAAATAGCTCTGCGGATGGGCACAGGCCGGACACTTTTGGGGTGGGGCCTGACCTTCAAACAGGTAGCCGCAATTTATACAACGCCAGGTCACAGATTCATCACGCTTAAAAACTCGATCAGCTTCGATATTAGCCCTCAGTTCATTATAGCGTTTCTCATGCTGCTTTTCCGCAACCATCACCGCTTCAAAGACTGCCGCAACTTCCGTAAAACCTTCTTCCCGTGCCTTCGCAGCAAAGGATGGATACATATCGGTCCACTCGTAATTTTCACCCTCAGCCGCTGCCTTCAAATTATCAGAAGTACTGCCGATTACACCTGCCGGAAAAGCGGCCTGTACTTCGACTTCGCCCCCCTGAAGGAATTTAAAAAAGCGTTTCGCATGCTCTTTTTCCTGATTTGCAGTTTCCTCAAATATCTGAGAAATTTGCACTAACCCTTCTTTCTTTGCCTGGGATGCAAAATAGGTATACCGGTTCCTGGCTTGAGATTCACCTGCAAATGCAGCAAGCAGGTTCTTTTCTGTCTGAGTTCCTTTTAGGTCTTTCATCCTAACTCCTTTCAATCTTTTGTGATTAGTTTTACCCTCACTGGAAGAATCATAATCAACAGGATAAATAAAATCAAATTTTAATGCGAGAAATTTGCTAGGTTTCAGTATAAGTCGCGATCGTACATTTCGACGATTTGTTTTACTTGGTTCCGGATTTGCCGGCGGTAGGAGTGCGGTTCAATAACTTCAACTGAGGTGCCGCACTGTATCAGACGTAAAAAAAGTTCAATCGAGTTCTCTACCTCAACCCGGCAAATAATATTTCCGTCTTCATCCGGTGCTTCGGTTTCTAAGTTTTTATAATACAGATAGCGAAACACGTTGAGCACGGACCGCTCACGCATCCGAAGTTTCAAAGGAATTAAATCGTAACTTGGCGATGGAACCTCGTCGCTTACCCGCCGAAATGCTTTCAGATTATCGGGAATAGTATAGGTCTGATCAAGAATCTCAGCCTCCTTGATATCGGTGATATCAATAGTCTTAACTTCAGCTGTATGCCGTAAACGACCGGTTACGCTGATAGGTCGACGTCCATTGGCCTGTTCACTAAAACCTATAAAGTAGGGAGCAAATTCGGTTTCTTCCTCTAAGCCGCTCTGCTTATCTACATGTTTTATTCTTACAATTTTGCCGGATACCCATGAATCGGTCAACGTTTCCAGGACCTGGATGTACGCAGGGTCCTGCTTATGTGCCCCCAGCTCAATTGATTCTGCAACCGCATTGATATTTTCACTCATAGTCGGTGCATACGTGCGAAGATTACCGGCGAGCTTGCGAAGTCCTGAGGACATATGCGGATTTTGATATTCAGTGTGCTTGGACAGGAGTTCTGCGGACAGGTGAAACGCCAGACTCTCATAGACGCTCAACTTCATCATATTCATTGATTCATCCTGGGAAACTCCAATTGCATAGTCATCTTCCCAGATATCAATTTTTTTCTTCAATTCATCCACATAGCGCCCGATTGTGGAACGGTGAACCCCTAGGCGCCGGGCAATTTCAGCCCTCCGCATACCTTCGGGATGTGAGAGGAGTAAAAGTTCTAGCTGCATCAGTCGTTCATTTTTCCCCATACAAACAGTTATTGTATGAGGAAAATGAAAAAAAGACAAGTGAAGTTGTTTATTATTGAGGCAGTTCCGTTTGCTGCTCTTCTGGATTTATCTCTAGGATTTCCACCAGTTCATGGGGCTCCAGTCTAAAAAGCGACCCCTTTCCCTCGTAGAAACCATGTTCGCCAATCAGATGAATATTTATATCGGTATATACTATTTCTCGCCCAAGCCGGGTATTGCGAACAGTGGAGTTTGTTTTCGGAATAAGCCCCGGCCCTCCAAAGGGGCTGGGTATACCACCACGCACCGAATCAACCTTAACTTCAAAATTGGGCTCTACATCGATGAACTCGCCTAGTCCGGCCTTTCCTCGATCACGTAAAGCCACCATCTTATCCGCTATTGCTCGATGGCTTGTTCCCAACCGGCGAACCTCCGCCTCGTCTTCCTCCAGAATTTCTACCAGATCTCTTTTATCGGTTCCAAGAAAGCCATGCAGGGTCAATACCCCTGGTCTCATATTCTCCTGAACCTGCTTTAATTGCGGTGATTGTTTCATAGCTAAATCTCCTAACCGAACTTGTCGTAATAGGTAAGTTCATCGGGAACACCCTTGTCCGAAAGAACTTTAATACATGCATCTATCATACCGGGACTTCCGCATAAGTATGCCTCTGTATTGTCGCCGGACTCCATATGCCGGGCAACAACATCTGTGATGAGTCCTGTCTCACCTTCCCACTTGTCTTCCTCTTCAGGATCGCTGAGAGCGGGTATAAACTCGAAGTTCGGCAGTTCCTTCTCTAAGCGTTGCATCTCCTCTACCAGAAACAGATCCTTCTTTGATCGTGCACCAAAGAAATACCGAGCCCGCCGGTTAATTCCCTTTTCGGCCATACTTAGCAGAATTGATTTAATCGGCGCCATGCCTGAACCGCCGGCGATAAAGATTATCTCCCGTTCGGTTTCACGCAGATAAAAGTCGCCGTAGGGACCATTGAAAATGATATCATCCCCTTCCTTCATGTAGTTATGGACATAGGTGGTGGCAATGCCGTTAGGCACAAGCCGAATTTCCAACTCTACATGCTTGGTATCGCTAGGGTTAGAGGCCACCGAATAGGCACGATATACCGGTTCATCCGTAAGCTCATACTCGGGTATCCGCAACTGCACAAACTGACCCGGTACCATGCTAATCTCAGGCGGGTCGGACAACTCCATGGTCACCTCTTTTATATCGTGGGTAAGGTCCCGTACTTTGGCGATTTTGGCTTGAAACTCCTTAACATTGAACAGCTCCTCGGGAATTTCCAGGGACATATCATTTTTAACTTTAATTTGACAAGAGAGGCGCACATTCTCCGCCTGCTCCTCCTCAGAGATCCAGGGCAGCTCCGTTGGAAGGTACTGCCCGGCCCCCTCTTTGACGGTTACTTTACACAGACCGCAGGAGCCGCGACCACCGCATGCCGAGGGGATAAAGATTTCCTGCTCCATCAAGGTGCCCAGGAGAGGCTTGCCTCCCTTTACGTCATACTCCTTATCACCATTAATAGTAATCTTTACTTCGCCATAATTGGCGATTGTGGCGTCGGCGATAACCATTAGAATTGCCAAGAAAGCGGAAATACCGGAGACCGCGCCGACACTTATCATTAATGCGGAAATCATGCTACCTCCTAACCTATCTGCAGCATTCCGGAAAAGCCCATGAAGGCCAAGGCCATCATTCCGGTAATTATTAAAGTAATTCCTGCGCCCTCAAGACCGTGGGGGATCCGGGCCCGTTTCAGTTTTTGACGTATCCCGGCCATTGCCATTATTGCCAAAAACCAGCCTATCCCACTGCCGAGCCCAAAAGTAATCGATTCCACAAAGGTGTAATCCCGGATTACCATGAACAGACTTACACCGAGGATAGCACAGTTGACAGTGATCAACGGCAGAAAAATTCCCAAAGCCGCATAGAGTACCTCAGAAACGCGTTCGATTATCATTTCTACCAGCTGAACGAAAGCTGCGATTACAATGATAAACACAATAAAGCGCAGATACTCTATTCCTAGGGGTTCAAGAATTTTATAGTACACTACCCAATTCAGCATACTGGTACTGGTCATTACAAAAATAACCGCAATTCCCAGGCCGAGGGATGTTTTCAACTCCCGGGACACCGATAAGAAGGAACACATACCTAAATAGTTTGACAGAAGTATATTGTTGGTAAAGATAGCCGCAAAGAAAATTGCTATCGGATATGCACTTTCACTCATTTAGCTGCCTCCTCTTCTTTTATAATTACACCCTTCACAACCCACACAAAAATGGCAAGCATGAAAAATGCTCCCGGAGGCATCACCATAATCGCCCAATTAGTCCACCAGTCACCGAGGATGGTTATTCCCCACAATTCACCGGTACCCATCAGTTCCCGGAAAAAGGCAATAACTATCAGTACATACGTATAACCGATTCCCGATGAGAGCCCGTCTATTAATGACAGTCCGGGACTGTTGTTCATGGCGAAAGCTTCGGCGCGGCCCATAATGATACAGTTGGTAATAATCAGGCCGACATAGGGGCCCAGCTGTTGCCATACATCCGGCATATAAGCCCGCAGCGTGATGTCCACAATAATCACAAAGCTGGCGATGATTAAGGTTTCAGCCATCATCCTTACCCGCCCTGGAATCAGTTTTCTAAGGGCGGATATTGTTACCCCCGACAGGGTGGTGGTAAAAATAACACCCAAACTCATAATAACCGTGTTTTCAAGTTTATTAGTTACTGCCAGGGTAGAGCATATACCTAACACCTGGGCAAACACCGGGTTGTTCTTTCCAATCGGGTCGGTAAAGGTTTTTTTTATTTTTCCGCGTGCCGCCATTTTACTCTCCCCCCTGTTGTACTGTTTCCTGGGCTTTTTCGGCCGCTTTATTGGCTATTTTCAAAACCGCTTCCGATGTTCGTGAAGCACCGGTCAAAGCATCAAGCTCATTCGGTGCATCCGATGCTCCCTCTGCTACCAATTGGAAGGGACCGTTCTTTCCTCGGAACTGTTCTTTGTACCACTGTTCGGTGATACGGGCACCCAGTCCGGGGGTTTCATTTTGCTCCACAAACTCTACTCCCGTGAAGGTTTCAAGGTCCGGCCGGAAACCGAAAATAGAAACAATTTCGCCCCACAATCCGGCTCCGCGCACATACACCGCGTATCCGCTTTCACCGGAGGGCAGCTCAATTCGGAAATAATCCGGCTGCCCATCCTCTCCACCGACTTCTTGTACCCGCTTTTCATAGATTTCTTGGATTTTCTGTGGATTGTCCCGGGGAAATTCTATGCCGGCGGCGTACAACACCGCCCTCTTCTGAAAAATCGATTCATTCAGCCGTACTCGCTCTTCTGTTGTAAGGAAAATCCCGGATACCACACTTATAAACACCGCTGTCAGTGCTACCATAAACAGGACCGGGTACACCCTGGTTGAAAACATACTTTCCTGCTTCATGCCGTGGCCGCCTTCTTCTCTTTTCTTTTTTTCTTTTGTTCTTTAATTAAATGATCAATTAAAGGGGCAAACATATTTGCAAACAACAGGGCAAAGGTTACTCCTTCCGGCCAACCGGAATAAACCCTGATCAGTACCGTCATTACTCCAAAGATAGAACCGTATATCCAACGCCCCAAGTTTGTTGTCTGTGATGCGGAGACAGGGTCGGTAACCATAAAAACCGCGGCAAACAGGAAGCTGCCGCTGAACAGGGCATACACAGGGTTGATTGCTCCCTGAATACCACTGTAGAAGAGTGCTCCGTACAGCACCAGAAACGAAACGACCGAAGCAGCGATAAAATGCCAATTGGCACTCTTCTTCCATACAATGTAGACACCACCTAAAATTATCAGCAAAGCACTGGTTTCACCAAAGGAACCTACTAAATTGCCGAGAAACAGATCCCGCAAGGCAAACTCAGTTCCCTGTGCCTGCTGAACTAGGGGGGTCACACTCGATACTGTATCAATAGAGGGAGTCCACGCAGCAAAACCTCGTAAAGCTGTACCCGCAACCGGGTCAACGAAGCGTCCTGTCAAAGGAACACCAAAACTGATGTAAATAAAAGCTCGTCCGGAAATCGCAGGATTAAACACGTTCTTTCCGAACCCACCAAAGACCATCTTGCCAAATACCACTCCAAACACAATTCCAACCACTGCTATCCAGAGGGGAATAGTCGGTGGAAGCGAAAGAGCGAACAGAAAATTAGTTACCAGCACCGAAGAAGTAACTTTCATTGAGTACGTCCGCGCCATCAGGTATTCAGTAAGAATACCAACCGCATTTACCACTGCAAGTACAAGCAGAAACCGCCACCCAAAATAATAGATAGCAGCTACTACCAAAGGTATCAGAGCATACAGTACTTTAAGCATGGGCGGTTGCATCTGCATAAACGAATTCTTTTTAGCATTCATACACGTAATTATTAAGACTTTGAAACTAGTTGTCAAACCGGCACTTCCGAAATTGAATTACTTTTTGATAGTTTTTTTAATCCAGGCAGCACATTTTACAAATTCTTTCTCTCTACCCCTTTTGGTGGTACTTTCATATTCCTTTTTACCACTTCTGTTTAGTAGTATATCGAAGGGTTTCACAAGATAATGGTTACTTATGGATGCAAAGCAGTTAGGCCGGAATATCCGAAAATTCCGTGAAGAAGCAGGCTTATCTCAGCAATCTCTTGCCGATCAGCTTAACATCTCCTTTCAGCAACTTCAAAAGTACGAATATGGACAAAGCCGCATTACCGTGGAGCGGATGATAGATATATCCCGGATACTGAAAGTACCGATAGCCCAACTACTGCCTAAAACGCCGGAAGACTCTGTACAGGACTCCTACAGTGCCGAGAGCGAAAGCTTTGCACCCTTTGAACGGGTACTTGTAAGCCCTGAGGAGACAGCCCTATTAAAAGTTTTCCGGAGAATTCACAGCCCGCGAGTGCGCAGCATTCTTCTGCAACAGGCAAAAGCCTGGGTTGAAGCCGAAAGGGATATGTTGAACAGAACTGAAAACTCTGAATAATTATAAACCACATCTTTTTTCCACTCTTCCCACAAAATTTATAGAATTGTCTACTTTGAAAGCCTCTTAGGACATATGTCCACTCAAACATCATAAACTGATTGCATATTTATCAAAGTAATTCCTTTCTATTTAAATAAATATGCATATCTATTCTTCATAACTAGAACCCATTTAATTGACTGTTGAACTATTTTGTTCTTGAAAAAACGCTACTTATGATTTACTCTATTTTATTAAACTTACAAAAAGGAGTAAGAAGAGATGAGAAAACTACTTGTTTTCCTGCTCATGGTCTCTCTTGCCGTAACTGCTTTCGCAGGCGGACAACAGGACGAAGGCCAAACAGCTGAAGCGGCTCAAGAAGAGCCTGCGGAATTTATCATTGTAAATGGAGCGGAGCCCGAAACTCTAGATCCGCACCTGATCTCGGGAGTTCCCGAGCATCGTATTTACATGTCGATTTTCGAAGGTCTCACAAGCTACGATCCGGAAACAGCCGAACCGGTTCCCGGATTGGCAAAAAGCTGGGATGTAAGCGAAGATGGAACGGTTTACACCTTCCACCTGCGTGAGACTACCTGGAGCGACGGAGTGCCAATTACCGCGCAGACTGTTGTGGATTCATGGCTGCGTATGCTGGCCCCCGAAACCGCCGCACCCTATGCATGGTTTCCAAATATGTTTATTGAGGGCGCTGCAGAGTACAACGCCGGCGATGCCGGTGCTGATGCAGTAGGTATCGAAGCGGTTGACGACTACACCTTCCGCCTGGAACTGGTCGGACCTCTGCCCTACGTACTGGGCGCACTGCCCCACTACTCCTTCGCCGTCGTTCCCATGCACAAAATTGAAGAACACGGTAGTGCCTGGACTTCTCCTGAAAACTTTGTCGGCAACGGCCCCTTCACTCTTGAAGAGTGGAAACCCCAACAGGAGATTGCTGTTGTGCCTAACGACACCTATTGGGACTCCGAGGTTGTCAGCCTCGACCGGGTAGTCTATCTGCCGATCGACGACAACAATACCGGTTATAACATGTACCTCAACGGCGAAGCCGACTGGATGACCACCGTTCCCCTGGATCAGATGGATTCCGCTAAACTACGCGACGACTATCATAACGCACCCTACCTGGGAACTTACTACTATGTCGTTCAGACCGAAAAAGATCCCTTTGACGATACAAGAGTTCGCAAAGCATTGGCAATGTCCTTTGACCGTGAAACTTTAGTCGAAAAAATCACCAAGGGCGGTCAGGTACCGGCAACTTCCATGGTTCCCGATATGGCCGGTTATCCGGGTGTCGAAGGAAACGGAAAGAATATAGAAAGGGCTAAAGAACTTCTGGCCGAGGCCGGTTATCCCGAGGGTGAAGGTTTTCCGCAATTCGAGATCCTTTACAATACCAACGAAGCCCATAAAAAGGTTGCCGAGTACATGCAGGAACAGTGGGCCGAAAACCTCGGGTTAGAATCAGAACTGGTAAACCAGGAATGGTCGACCTACCTGTCCAACCGAAGACAGGGCAACTTTCAGATTGCACGTGCAGGCTGGATAGGAGACTATCAGGACCCGAACACCTTCCTCGATATGTTTATCAGCGGAGCCGCCATGAACGGTGGAAATTTTTCAAACGAACGTTATGATGAACTTATACATCAAGCTGCCAGAATGCCCGCCGGCGAAAAGCGCTTTGAAGTACTGCAAGAAGCCGAAAGCATTTTCATCGAGCAGGAGCAAGGTGTTATACCGATTTATCACTATACCACCAACAATATGATCGACCTCGATGAATGGGGTGGATGGTACGTGAACACCATGGATTATCATCCCACTAAGAATATTTATAAAAAATAAAAAAAAACATCCTTACAAGCCGGCAGTTCGCTGCCGGCTTTTCCCTTTTCATGAGAATTTTTTTAGGCGACGGTACCATACGCTTTTACCTGCGCCATGTGGAGTTTGGAGAAAACCATGACGAAATACATTATAAGACGCCTGATAGGACTAATTCCCACACTCTTCATTGTGGTAACTATCAGTTTTTTTCTTATTCGCATTGCCCCAGGAGGGCCTTTTGACGCCGAACGGCGCCCCCCGGAACAGGTTATGCAGAACATCGAAGCAAAATTTAACCTGAATGCGCCGCTGCACATGCAGTATCTCCGCTATATGGGAGATATAGTACGTGGAGATTTAGGGCCATCTTTCCGTTATCAAGACCACGATGTAAATTTTTATATAGCCAATAGCCTGCCCAACTCACTGCTGCTCGGATTTATTGCTCTGGGTTTGGCTCTCCTAGTAGGAGTGAATGCCGGAGTTTTGTCCGCCCTCAATCAAAACAGCTGGATTGATTATGTAGCCATGGCAATTGCCATAATCGGTATAACGGTGCCCTTATTTGTCATTGGACCGGTATTGATGTACTTTTTTGCATTACGATGGGATCTTCTACCGACTTCCGGGTGGATCACCGGCAGATACGGCTGGATCACCATCCTGATGCCCGCCATTACCTTATCTATGCAGCCCTTTGCGACTATAGCACGACTCTCCCGCGCCAGTATGCTCGAAATGCTGCGCAGCGACTTCATACGAACAGCCCAGTCGAAGGGCCTCAGAGATTCGGTTATTATAAGACGGCACGTACTCAAGGGTTCACTGCTGCCGGTTGTAAGTTATGTTGGGCCGGCATTTGCCAGTATCGTAACCGGTTCAGTAGTTGTAGAGCAGATCTTTCGAGTACCCGGCTTGGGAAGGTTTTTCGTACAATCCGCCCTGAACCGAGATTACACCTTGATTATGGGAACGGTAATTGTGTATTCGGTTATTTTAGTATTGATGAACTTTATAGTCGATATTATCTACTCGTTCCTAGATCCGCGGATTACATATAAATAGGGAGTTGAACCGTGAGCACCAATGAAAACAAGAAAGAGAGCCGCCTACAAACGGGGCTGCAGGCCACTAATGAGTTCAATCAACCGTTAAAGGGAAACAGTCTATATAAAGACGCATGGCGTCGGCTTAAGAGAAACAAGATGGCCATTGCCGGATTGATTGTGGTCGCTCTTTACAGCCTGATTGCACTTTTAGCCCCGGTTCTTCCGATCTACTCTTACAAAGAGCAGCAAATGAGCCATATCCATCTACCGCCTGCATTTTCCGAAACTGCCGGTGAACAGATGCTGGAACGAAAGATTGTTGAACTTACCACGCTGGCAGCCAAGGACGGACGCGTCGAATGGACCGAAGAGGACCAGAGGCTGATAGAACAGACAATTGAAGAAGCCCGGGAAAGATACACAAACTCCTCCTCTGCCGGAGGCGAAGAGCTGACGCGGAAGGAGAAAGATGCAATTGCCGATGCCGAACGGGCGGTGCGAAGAGCACGACGGGACATAGCGGTTGAAGAAGGCAGAGTAAGCCTCAACGAAGAAGAAAAGGCCGAACTTGAAGCGATGCGCCGGCAAATAGCGTCTGAAACAGAGGTAATCGACGGTAAAGAGGTTAAAGTGCATGAGCGCAGGTACCTCTTTGGGACCGATTATCTGGGACGCGATATGCTGGCCAGGACTATTTGGGGCGGCCAGATGTCGATTGCAATTGGACTGATAGGTGGGATAACCTCCGTGCTTCTCGGCCTGTTCTTTGGCGCAATTGCCGGCTATGTAGGCGGAAAGACCGATTACATTATTATGCGTGTAGTCGATATCATGTACAGCATGCCGTATATGATGCTGGTAATAATTTTAATGGCCCTGTTCGGCCGCAGTATCATCCTAATGTTCCTAGCCCTGTCGCTAGTGAGCTGGCTAACGGTTGCCCGGGTGGTACGTGGACAAATTATATCTCTGAAAAACTCAGAATATGTTGAAGCGGCCCGTTCTATGGGTGCAAGTTCAACCAGGATTATTTTCAGGCACTTGGTCCCCAATACCTTTGGAATCATCATTGTATATACGACACTGAGAATTCCGGTGTTTATTCAAATGGAAGCATTTCTCTCATTCTTGGGGCTCGGCATTTCCGCCCCTTATGCATCCTGGGGTTCGCTTATCGGAGATGCGGTAGAGGGGATGCGAGCCTACCCCTGGCGCTTGTTCTTCCCGGCGGCCGCAATGACGATCTTTCTGTTTGCCATGAACTTTCTAGGCGACGGACTGCGGGATGCATTCGATCCGCAGAGTAAAAATAAACTGTAAGTTTCAAGAGAGGAAACGACTAGATGAGTGAAGAAAAAATACTGCAAGTCGAAGACTTGAAGACATACTTTAGAACCGACGAAGGGACAGTAAAAGCGGTCGACGGGGTATCATTCTCGTTAGGACGCAAGGAATCACTGGGAATCGTCGGAGAGTCCGGTTCCGGCAAATCGGTGACCAACCAGTCATTGCTGCGCTTAATACCTTCACCTCCCGGCAAAATAGTAGGGGGAAGTGTAAAACTGGAAGGGGTGGATATCCTAAAACTGCCTAAATCGAAATTAAGGAATATCCGTGGGAACAAGATCTCTATGATATTTCAAGACCCAATGACCAGCCTCAACCCTTTTTTGAAGATTTCCACCCAGATGATCGAAACAATTATGCTTCACCAGCACGAAGATAAGAAGACCGCACGGGAGCATTCAATTGAAATGCTGCGGATGGTGGGCCTGCCTAAGCCGGAAAGACGCATCGATAACTATCCACACCAGTTCTCCGGGGGAATGCGTCAGCGAGTAATGATCGCAATGGCCTTGAGCTGCAAACCCCAGGTTCTTATTGCTGACGAGCCGACTACCGCACTGGACGTAACTATCCAAGCTCAAATTTTGGAAATTATGCAGGACTTATCCGACCGTCTCGGAACCGCGCTAATAATGATCACCCACGACCTGGGAGTAGTGGCCGGACTGTGCGACCGAATTGCGGTTATGTATGCCGGGCGAATTGTAGAAGAGGCGGACACCGAAGTGCTGTTTGAAGAGCCGCAGCACCCCTATACACAAGGGCTTATAAGCTCTGTGCCCCGATTGGACAAAAAAACCGGTAAAAAGCTGTCATCGATTCCGGGACAACCGCCAAACCTTATCGATCTGCCGGATTGCTGCCCCTTTTACCCCCGTTGTCCACACGTGATGGATATTTGCAAAAACAAGTATCCCAACGAAGTAAAAACCGAAGTCGGCTCATCCACCCGCAGAGTCAGTTGCTGGCTCTATTCATGAGGAGTTTGAATACATGAAACACGATGTGTTACTAGAAACAAAAGATCTTAAAATGCACTTCCCGATCGAAGATGGGATTATTTTTAAACGTAAAGTTGGAGCAATCCGAGCTGTGGACGGGGTGGACCTGACCCTCCGTAAGGGGGAAACCCTTGGCGTTGTAGGTGAATCGGGCTGCGGTAAATCTACCACCGCCCGTGCAATTTCTCAGCTGTACCAACCTACTTCCGGGGAGGTAATTTTTGAAGGTACCGATCTGACAAAGCTCAGCCAATTTGAACTGTTAAAGACAAGACGTCAGATTCAAATGGTGTTTCAAGACCCGTACGCCTCGCTCAACCCGCGAATGGTGGTAAATGACATCATTCGAGAACCCCTGGACATCTACCGGAACCGCCGGCTGCTGGATATGGACCGCAAAGAAATGGAGGCAAAGGTAGAGAATCTGATGGAACGGGTCGGACTCTCCCGCTACTTCAAGAACCGGTATCCCCATGAGTTCTCCGGAGGACAGCGTCAGCGCATCGGCATTGCCCGCTCACTGGCACTCAACCCGCGGGTAATTCTGGCGGACGAACCGGTCAGCGCCCTGGATGTCTCGATACAGGCCCAGATTCTGAATCTGTTCCTCGAGCTGCAGGAAGAATTCGACCTGACTTATATGTTTATCGCCCACGACTTATCGGTAATTGAGTACGTTAGTAACCGAGTTGCCGTAATGTATCTTGGAAAAGTTGTAGAGATTGCAGACAGCAAGAGCCTCTATAAACAGCCCCTGCACCCATACACTAAGGCGCTGTTCTCTGCGGCACCAATCCCTGATCCGAAGGTTGAACGGACCCGGAAACGGATTGTACTGGAAGGGGACGTTCCGGCCCCCGACCAGGAACGCTTCGGCTGCTATTTTTATGACCGTTGCCCCCATCGGATGGACGTGTGTAAAAAGAACGTTCCCGAGCTACTGGAGGTCGATACCGACCATAAGGTGGCCTGCTACCTCTATTTCACTCAGGAGCAAAAGTCTCGACTGAACTAAGTTTCACCGCTAAAACCGCTATGCGTAAGCCAACGTGCTTACGCCTCCGAGTGGTAGGGAATACCCATGAAGTCTGAAATTTCGGCGGCCTTGCTCTGCAGGGCCGCTTTATTTTTGTTCTCGGTTATTTCAATATCCTTTTTCTCTCCGCTGCTGAAGACCAAACTTAGCGTAAGCAAATCCTTCTGAAAAAAACGCCTTTTCCCTCTCTGTTCAGGGCTGCTCGGGCCGGAAGAGCTCTGCTGGATAGGAACACTTCCGGTGCGGAAGGCCTTCACCACCAAACTTTCGATTTCTGAAGCAGAGTAATTCTTCCGGGCTGCCAAGAACAAAAGGCCGTGCCGATGCTGCACAAAACCATTCTGTCTGTGAAAGTACCAGCTTTCATTGTACAGAGCTATACCTGCAAACACCACAATTAGAATTGTAGGTATCAGGGCTCCCCCACGCTGCGAAGCACTTATCTGCATACTCGCGAAGATAATGGCAGCAAAAACAGCAAATGCTGCTCTAAACCCCCAATGCAATCTAAGAGCAAGAGTATTCTCATTAAGTTTTTTTATTACAAATGTCAGTTTGAACATACTATATACGCCTTTGGTTAATTTTCCGGTTCCGGTTCCGGTTCCGGTTCCGGTTCCGGTTCCGAATCCTCGACTTCCACATTAAGAGAATAGCGACGCCCAAATTCTCGAAAGCCCCGCTCTTCCAAATCGTTCTGCATAAAAAGTGTTTTTCCAAGCAGCTCAACTACAATCTGGTTAACCCCGTTCCTGGCCGCGATTTCTGTGGCACGGTCTATGAACAGGCGCGATAAGCCTAATCCGCGAAATTGGGGTTCGACATAGATATACCGCAAATCCAATACCGTACTGTATTGTGAAGCAACATAGGCACCCAGGATACAGCCCGCAAACTCGCCAAGGGGTGTTTCGGCATACAAGACCTCTTTATGGTCATCCTCCCGGCAGTCATTCAATTCTGTATCAAGCAAATAATCTTTCAGTGCCACAGAAATTTCCTGTACCGACTCGTTTTTGGCCTTAATAGCCGATTCTTTGATTTTATCCTTCCAGCGCCCCATTCCACTCTGAATGAGAAAGTCGCTTAATACAAGCTCTTCCGTTTCCTCCGGTTCTTCACCAAGCCTGCTTAAAGCTACCGAATCGGTAACAGCTGCATACCAATCCCATACCACTTGGCGCATTTCCCGCTCTTTGAAGGTAAACCACTGTCGCTCCAGCGGTTCATACCGTTTAAGCACATCCTTAAAACGGCGGAAAACTCCGCGTCCGCCGTTTAATGCATCTCGCATCTCCTGGCGGTAAATAGGATTTTTGATAAATGCAACAAAGCGCTCCATTAAATAGAACCCGTCGACGGGACGCCAATTAGGCAGTTCAACAAATCGCTCTTCACTTCCCGTCTGCTCTGTAACAACAGCCTCATTCGAGTGAACTAAAACTCCCTCTTTGAGATCAAACAGATAATCCGCCTGTTGATTCTCCATTCCAAAGATTATCTGATCGATTACCTCTTCTGTCAGCTCCGCCGGACGAATCTCTTTGTTCTCTGCCATATGCTCCAAACTCCTTATTTGGGAAGAACTTCCTTCTCCTGTAATTCCTTCATTGTCTTTTCAATATCCTCAAGTTTAACCAGCCGACTCTGACGAGTGTAACGATTATACAACTCTACCGTATCCTCTTGGTTGCGTTTTGAAGACAACACAATTCGGTATGGTATACCAAGAAGCTCAGCATCCTGAAATTTTACCCCAGGAGACTCCTTCCGATCATCCAGAAGAGTATCAGTATGAAATTTTTCGTATATGCTATCCACTTTTTGCCGTACCGTGTCGCTCTTACCAATGCCCATTAAAAAGAACCGGTACGGCGCCAATTCACTGGGCCAAAGAATGCCTCGTTTATCATGCAGCTGCTCTGCAATTGCCCCCATGAGCCGGCCAATACCAATCCCGTAAGAGCCCATAAAGGGATAAGCCTTTTTACCATTCTCCTCCTGAAAATAGAGGCCCATGGAGCGTGAATAAAAGTCCTCTAGTTTGAAAATATTACCCAACTCCAATGCCCGAATTTCCTGCAATGATCCACCACACTGAAGACACTTATTCTCAGGCCTTATCATCGAAATGTCTGCCACATGGGGGGACTCAAAATCACGTCCAAAGTTTGCATTTTTTAGATGCACCCCCTCCTCATTTCCGCCAACCACCAAGTTTGTAGATTTGGCTACCGTACCGTCAACTACCAGCGGCATTGAACTGCTCAGATCAATTGGAGATAGGTATCCCGGAACAAATCCAAGCTGCTCGACATCCTGTTTGTCAGCCTTCTCCAGAACCAGCTCACCCAGAAAGCGGGAAAGCTTCTCTTTACTCACCTCGTGATCTCCCCTGACCACGGCCATTACTAAGCCACTCATAGTTTTAAAGATCATTGTTTTGGCAAGTTTGTGTTTCTCAACCCCCAAAAAGTTTGAGAGCTCTTCCATTGAAGTGCAGCCAGGTGTATCCACCGACTCGAGTTCCAGAGGCGTGTCAGTATGAAAATCTTTAAGGCCCATCGCTACGCTTTTATTAGCCCGATATCCGCACTGGGGACACTCAATCAACAGATCATCTCCTATGCTGCTGGGAACCAAAAACTCAAAAGCCTTCTCTCCTCCCATATAGCCGACACCAGATTCAGCAGGCAACACATCCAGGCCACAGCGCTTAAAAATTCGCTCATATGCTGCAAAAACCTTTGGAAAAAAAATATTCAAATCGGAAGCAGAGCGGTGGAAAGAATAGGCATCTTTCATCATAAACTCTTTAGTTCGAATTAAACCGTTTCGTATCCGTTCTTCATCCCTAAATTTTAATTGAAACTGATACATAAAAGCGGGTAAGTCACGGTAAGAACGTAATCCCATGCGCACCAGATCAACAAAAGCCTCTTCGTGGCTGGGCGCTAATACCATATTGTGACCATGGCGGTCTTGAAACCTAACCATATCATTTCCCACCAGCCGATCCCGGCCGCTTCTGTGCCACAGCTCAATCGGGTTTATCAGAGGAACACTCACCTCCAGACCTCCGATCGCTTCTATTTCTTCACGTATAAGCCGCTTAAGATTGCGTATTACCCGGTTACCAAGGGGCAGGAAAGAAAAAAGGCCGTTCCCATTTGAACGAACAAAACCTCCGCGTAGTAAAAACGCAAATCCTTCACTCTTTACCCCATGATGCACGTTACGCAACGTTTTCCCGAATAGCTGAGTATATTTCATATTGACCCCATAATACTTTGCACAAAATGTGGGGTCAAGCTCTTGGGCGCAATCCATTGGGCTCGATCCTATTCTGCCCTTGATCTTTAGAATTCTATTAAGAAAATAGCCGTATCCGGCTATTTTCGTTGTTTCGGTTGCCGCGGAGCGGCATTCGAAACTAATTTGAAATTTTACTTAAAATTTTCAAATTGAGAACTCCCGCCTTGATTTTCTTTTGAATACATAAGATAGTACAGCTATCTAAGATAATAAATTATCAATATATTGAGGAGAGGGAATTATGAGTACAATTGAATTTATTGAGGCTCGTGAGATACTTGACTCACGGGGTAACCCCACCGTTGAAGTAGATGTATTTCTGGAAGACGGTTCTATGGGTCGGGCAGCTGTGCCCTCCGGTGCTTCCACTGGTGTACATGAGGCCGTTGAACTAAGGGACGGAGACAAAGGCCGTTTCATGGGCAAGGGTGTGCTGAAAGCTGTCGAAAATGTAAACAACATTATCGCACCCGAACTGGTCGGTTTGGATGCCATGGATCAGGTTGATATAGACCGTACCATGATCGAACTTGACGGCACCGATAACAAGAGCAAATTAGGTGCAAATGCTATACTGGGAGTTTCTATGGCTAGTGCTCGGGCTGCCGCCGACTTCCTCGGTCTGCCTTTGTTCAAGTATCTTGGCGCTTATTGTCCCAACTAGCTGCCGGTTCCAATGGCTAACATCATAAATGGTGGTGAACATGCGGATAACTCGGTGGACTTTCAGGAGTTTATGGCTATGCCGATTGGTGCAGAGT
>JAIPFV010000085.1 GCA_021736475.1 Spirochaetia bacterium
ACCCGTTAACCTGCTACTAACAGGGGGTGCCCTCTTTTTTCTTTTAGGTCAGACGAGGGAGAAAAACTTTCTGTCAGCCTACGGAATTTAGTATCGGCAAGTTTGGCCTATATTCGGAAACTTATCCTGGCGGGGAACAGTAGAGGAGGTCAAAAGCCTTATCCTGCAGGAAAAACCGGAGGCGGAGTTTTATCATTTCGGTGACCTCGCTGAAACAGGAGACCCTAAAAGCCTATATGCCCTTGAAGAGGGTGACAGCGAGAATAGAATCACTCTAAGTGGAGGTAGCGCATGAAGGCATTGGTGCTTGGAGCCAGCGGGGCCACCGGCACATTAGTTGTAAAACAATTACTAAAAAGAAAAACACCTACCCGCATTCTCGTAAGAAAAACTGCGGTCCTTCCTAAGGAAATATCCGAGGATCCTCTAGTAGAGACAGTAACTGGTAATATCAATGAACTTGATCAGGCTGAGATGGATCAGCTGGTGCAAAATTGTAATATTATTATTTCATGTCTGGGCCATAATATTTCATTCAAGGGCATGTTTGGACAACCGCGCTATTTAGTACTAGATGCAATTAGAAGTGTATGCGAAAGGGCTAGAAAGAATACAGATAAGAGAGTAAAGATTATACTGATGAGTACAACTGGTTATACGAATGCCTTATTAAGAGAGAAGAATTCTATTGGAGAAAGAGTAGTCAATGTATTGTTAATGCTTTTGCTGCCTCCCCATCGCGATAACATCAAAGCAGCAAACTATTTGATTAATGAAATTGGCACACAGGATGAAAACATAGAGTGGGTTGCGGTACGGCCGGATACTTTAGTTGATGATGATCTGGAAAGTTCATATGAAGTATTTGAATCGCCGGTAAGAAGCCCGATATTTAATGCCGGTAAAACCAGCAGGATCAATGTGAGCCATTTTATGGCCGAATTAGCAACAGACAATAACTTATGGGAAAAGTGGCTATTCAAAACTCCGGTGGTATACAATAAATGATGCAAGGACAAATTATTTGAAGATTAGTAAGAATGCTACTATAATCTAAATATAGATAACTCCATATGGGGGATAAAGTGCTTTTTGACAATGTAATAAAGCCTCAAAAAGATCGAATTTGTATAAAATGCTTGATACTGCTTATATTCCTGTTGTCATTAGGCATCCTGCCTCCGTATACATTCCCGCAAGTTGCTGAAAATCAAAAATTAAACACTAGCAGGGTATTGATCGTATTCGGGCCGCATTACGGTATACCCACAGCGGATATATTACTCCCGGCTATTACAAATACTCTGAAAAAGGGGGGAATACAGAGCGATCATATCTATGTTGAGTTTCTTGATTTTTTCCGATTTCCTGGTATCCGGGATGGTTCGGAAATGGTCGATCTGCTTACCAAAAAATATAAAGAGACAGCTATCGATCTGATCATACCCATTAGCCAGGAAGCAGTTGACTTTGTTGCCGGGGAGCTTTCTATCCTTTCTCCCGGTGCACCGTTGCTTATACCCGGGTTTGAGGCAAAACCGGCGTGGGAAAGCAAGAAACGGCCACTTATTACCATGCCGACAGAGTTAGATATTGAAGGAACCCTAGCTTTGGCGATAAAGTTATTCCCCACTGCTGAGCGTCTTGTGGTGGTAAGCGGCGATGACGAGCACTCCAGACTATTCTTGGATTCCATTACTGCAACTGCCAAAAAGTTCCCAGAGTTCAGAGAAATCATCCACACAGCAGATTTGGCTTATTCGGAGATGTTACAATTTATTGAGGATTTGCCCAGTGACACTATCGCAATTTTCGGTACCTATTTCATCGATTCCGCAGGACAAAGCTATGTTCCAGCAGAGGTAGCAAAACGAACGGCAGAACAGTCAGCTGTAGCAGTATTTGGTATTAGGGATGTCCATGTTAAAAATGGTCTGGTGGGCGGTTCGGTTATTATTAGTACTAAGTTGGGTGAGCAAGCAGCTGAGACGGCACTGGAATTTATTTCCGGCGAGTTGAAGCTTAATGGTACTGATATAAGCTTGAAGGCGCAACATTTCCCGTTATTTAATTGGGAACAGTTGAAACGATTTGATGCTGAAACTCAAAAGCTACCCGAAACGACTGTTTTTTTCAACAAGCCGCAAACTCTGTGGGAGAACCACAAAACTGAGCTAATTTTTGCTGTTGTGATATTATTTATACTGCTACTGTTTCTCATACTTTTAAATTTAAAGAACAATAATTTGCGTATAGCGCTGAAGACACAGAGGGAAGCAGAGAAATCTCTTATCAAGAGCGAACAGAATCACCGTCTGCTTTTTGAAACTATGTCGCCCGGGGTTGTTTATCAAGCCGCGGATGGAAAGATAATATCAGCGAATCCTGCCTCGGAGAAAATTCTTGGTTTGACCTTCGAGCAGATGATCGGTAAAACATCCATGGATCCTCGCTGGAGAATGGTCACAGAAGATGGCCGAACTGTGCCAGGTTCAGAACATCCCGCAATGATAGCTCTGAAAACCGGGGAAAAGGTAGGCCCAGTAATTAGAGGAGTATTTAATCCTGTAGAGGAGAGATATGTATGGCTGTCTATTGCTGCGATTCCGTTAAGTAAACCGGGAGAAAACAAGCCATTTAAGGTATATGCTACTTTTGATGATGTGACCGATCGCAAAGAGGCTGAAGACAGCCTTGCAATTCAGTTGAAAGAGAAAGAGAAACTCATCAATGAGCTCTCTCATCGTACCTATAACAACATGCAGGTGATCCAAGCCCTTTTGGAGTACAAGCAATTAGCCCATCCCGATTTTTCTTTGAAGCAATTTGTGAATGAAATCAATGGCCAGATCAGGTCAATGGCCTTTGCACATCGGGAACTCCAAAGGGGGGAACATCTATCCAGAATCGACTTGAAAGAATACCTTAAAACCCTTGTACAGTTTGTTGTAGACCGTAGTCAGGAAGATGTGAAAATTAAAATGACTTTCGATTTGGTTCCGGTACAGGTACTCCTGGATTCTGCTAGGCCACTAGGTCTAATAATTAATGAACTGGTAGTTAATGTGCTCAATCACGCCTTCCCCAATAATTTGGAAAAAGATTTTACAGCAAAACTTCGAATTTCATCCGGAGTATCAGAAGACGGCGAGATTGATGTGTGTATATCAGACAATGGAATTGATTGGGCTCCTTCTAATGACCCAACAACACCCATGACCGGAGGTATTGGTCTGGTAATTGCACTGGTAAAGGAGCAGCTTGGTGGTACAATCTCCTTTGACGGGAGTAACGGAACAACATGCATTATCACTTTTAAAGATAACCTTTATGCAGAGCGAGTATAACTTTGAATAAAGAATTAGAAATAATGATCGTTGAAGATGAAGCTATCACAGCCATGGTTATGGAATCAGAGCTTAAGGAAGCAGGTTACTGCATAGTAGGGCGTGTTGTTTCAGGAGAGGATGCGGTTTCTTTTGCAAAGGAAGTGAACATAGATGTTGTGCTGATGGATATCCGACTTGCAGGGGAAATAGATGGCATCGAGGCAGCGGCTCAGATTCAGAACATACGCACAACACAAATTATATTTATGACAGGCTATGATGATCCTGAAACCAGGGGTAGAGCCAATGCACTGAATCCATTAGCATTCTTAAACAAGCCCTTGGATAGAGCTACTTTAATAGAAAATCTAGAAAAAATTTGATGTGAAAGCTTATAATATTAGTATTTCATGTCAGGGACACACTTTCATTGACTATTTGGGATAAAGAGAGTAAGCTCTAAGTACGGTATAACGTACGGAGAAAACAATGAATACTACAATAAACATTACTAACGCACGAAAGGACTTGTATAAGTTGGTGCAACAAGTCATAGAATCTCATGAGCCAGTGCACATTACAGGAAAGCAAGGATCAGCAGTAATTATAAGCGAAGAAGACTGGAAGAATATTGAGGAGACACTGTATTTAGCATCAATTCCTGGAATGAGGGAATCGATAATAGAGGGAATGAAGGCAGACATAAGCGAATGTGATGAAGAGCTAGAATGGTAAAAACAGTTGTATAAGCTGGTCTATACGAAACAAGCCCAAAGGGACGCAAAGAAACTCGCTCAATTTAATTTAAAAAAGAATGCAGAAAAAATAATGGAAATAGTAAAAAAGGATCCATTTCAGAAATCCCCACCCTACGAAAGACTATTAGGGGATTTGGCAGGATCATTTTCCAGACGAGTCAATATCCAACACAGGATTGTATATCAGGTATATGCAGAAGAAAAAGTTGTAAAAATAATTCGGATTTGGACACACTATGAGTAGCAGATAGTAGCTCTGCTACTCGAAGAGCGGGTTGCGGAGGTAAAAAGCCCGATCCTGCAGGAAAAACCGGAGGCGGAGTTTTATCATTTCGGTGACCTCGCTGAAACAGGAGACCCTAAAATCCTGGATGCCCTTGAAGCGGGTGACCGTGAGAATAGAATCATTTGATAGAAAAAAGCATGGATTAAATTTACAAAATGAAAATAAAATTAATATCCCCCAAAATGAGTTTACGACCAATGGATTCGGAGTACAAAAGAAAATTGTCGCCTTCCTTATCCTTATTAACATTAGCAGCACTCACTCCCAGTAATTATGAGGTTTATATCGAAGATGAGAACGTTCACGCTATTAATTTAGATGATAACCCGGATATAGTGGGAATTACCGTTAATGTGGACACTTCAAACCGTGCATATGAAATTGCAACAAATTATCGCGATCGGGGAGTAACTGTTATTTTAGGAGGAATTCATGTAAGTGCGAACCCTGACGAAGCATTATTTTATGCCGATTCCATATGTATTGGCGAAGCCGAAGAAATTTGGGATAAAATATTGTTAGCTGCGGAAAAGGGATGTTTAAAAACTAAATATTATCATGACAAGCCTAGTGACCTATGCAAAGTTCCAATACCTAAATGGAATCTGTTGGATAGTTCTGCTTATCTCTATACTAATATTATCTCTTCTAGCAGGGGATGCCCGTTTGAATGCAATTTTTGTTATAACAGTTGTGATTACATTCATCATTCCTATCGAAACAGACCAATTGAAAAAGTTGTTGAAGAGATCAGCAGCATGAATACCAAACATGTACTGTTTATCGATGATAATTTCATTGGTAATATTCCCTGGACTAAGAAATTGATTGAGAAAATTAAGCCGCTTAATTTAAGGTGGAATGCGGCGGTATCTACCAATATAGTGCATCACCTCGACTTGTTAGACGCGATGAAAGAGAGTGGATGCCAAAGCCTTTTTATTGGTTTTGAGACAATCAACAGTGAGTCTATTAAAAGTGCAGGAAAAAAACAGAACAATATAGCTTCTTACACGAAGTTGATCAAAGAAATTCATAAAAGGGGGATAATGATTAACGCAAGTTTAGCTCTTGGTTTTGACTTTGATGAGAGAACTGTATTTGAAAATACCCTTGAGTGGTTAGTTCAAAATAAAATTGAGACGATGACAGCCCACATATTGACTCCCTACCCAGGAACGAAATTATATAAGTTTTTCAGAGCCGAAGGGAGAATAATAGATTACGATTGGAACCATTATAATACTGCACATGTTGTGTTCGAGCCAAAAAAAATGAGCAGAGAGGAGTTATATGACGGTTATTTATGGATGTATAAAAATTTTTACTCTTTTGAGAATATTCTGAAGAGGCTGCCGGAACAGAAGAATCAATGGATGTCTTATTTATTATTTAACTTAGGATATAGAAAATTCGGCAGTTTGACATCTAAGCTAGCCAAATTAGGATTAATGAATTGGATAGGAAAGGTAGCTAGGCGTTTGGCATACGGTATTGAGTAATACCCATTGCAATCAAGGGGATTCGAGTAGTGTGGCATCCAGGTCTTGCTAAAACAGTTCTTTCGTGTATTATGTAGTATCCGAAATTTTTTAAGGAGAGTCTGCAGTGGGTATTGTAGTACAAAAGGGGATTATTGCTCCCGCCCTGTTTGGTTTGCTTTTTCTGATTCTAAGTGCGGGCTACGCCGCGGTGTTTTTTATTGTGCCTATACCGCTGTTGTTCAAGCTTATTATCGCCGTGGGGCTGGCGGCGCTTGCAGTGGCTATGGTGTTTGTAATTATTCAAAGGAATAAAGAAATTCAAGAGGAGACGAAAGATGACCTTAGTAAATACTGATTACATTAGCGGAAAGGAGCTGGAGACCCTTGGTCTGGTAAAGGGTTCTACCATCAGGGCAAAGCACCTTGGAAATGATATTGTAGCCAGCCTGAAGATGATAGTGGGAGGAGAGCTCACCGAATATGGTGATATGATCAACGAAGCCCGGGCGATTGCCACCAAGCGCATGGTAGATGAAGCCACTGCTTTGGGTGCCGATGCGGTGATAAACGTACGCTATGCCACCAGCAACGTTGCCAAAAGTGCGGCGGAGGTGCTGGTATACGGAACTGCAATAAAATATATTTAAAACCACCTCTCCATGATTGAAGACTTCTCGTTTGATGAAATGTGGAGACTAAAGCATTTAAGCCCTGTTTTTCCGCCCTCAGGTGTTTAGAATTAGAGACATACCGGTAATAAGTTACAACTGACCTATTCCAATTCCAAGACTACACGAACAGTGGTACCTTCTTCTGTGATTATGCTCATAGACCCGTCAAACTGTACCGTATACCCGTGTACCAGGGTAAGTCCAAAGCCGTATTCCCCCTGTTCTACTATTTCGGGGGGCATGCCGTCTCCGTTATCGGATACTTCTATACAAAGAAAGTGCGGTCTCTCTTGGTCTTTGTGAATTGATAAATGTATTTCTCCCCGACCGTTTTCCGGAAAGGCGTATTTGATGGAGTTGGTTATAAGTTCGGTTATGATTATACCCACAGGAAGGGACTGTTTTGAGGTTATTTTCACCTCTTCTATATCGGTACGTATGGAGATTGACTGGTTTAAGATGTAAGCAGCCCGAATATCACGAAGCAGGGGGGTTAAAAAGGAGGAGAGGTACACAGTGCCTATATCCATGCTGATGTAGAGGGATTGATAGATGTTTTGCATAAGCCTCATTTTTGTTTGTACTCCTTCAAGGACCCCCTTAATTTTTACATCGTCAATATTACTCGTTTGCAGTGAGATTATGCTTGAAATTGTATTCATGTGGTTTTTAATACGGTGATGGACTTCATGCAACAGATGCTCTTTCTCTTCTAACAGCGTTTCTATCTCCTTTTCTTTCTGTTTACTACGGCTGATATCGGTATAGCTGGCCACAACGCCCTCAAAGCTGCCGTCAATAATGATGGGAGATCCGGAGACCATAAGGTGTATGGGGTCTCCTTCTTTTGTATATCTGATAGTCTCGGTTGGTTTGACACGCACGCCTGAGTTAGCTCTACGGCTAAAGGACAGGGCCTCACGGTAGATATCTTTATCATGAAAGGCTATGCACTCATCAATATCTTTCCCCAAGACCTCCGGTTTCTTGTAATGAAATAGGTGGACCGCCTTATGGTTCCACCCGGTTATACGGTTGTCTTGGTCGAGGGTGACTAGAGCGTTAGGACTGGTCGTGATAATAGCCTCTGCATACTTTTTCCGTTTTTTATTTGTTTGCTCTAAGGCTTTTCGTTCGGTAATATCCTCTCCGAAACTGATAATACGGTTATCTTCACCCTTTATCATTGAAATTGATAGTGTTTTTACTGAACCGTCTTTGGCTACAATTTCTATATCCTCTTTGTAGTAGCCCTTAGACAGTAAGTTGTGTATGGCCTGCTTTGTTCTTACCTCCGCTCCATGACGCAGTAAACTGCTCACATTCATGCTCAGCAGTTCTTGCGTGCTGTAACCGGTACATTGAGAGGCCGCCCGGTTTATTTGCCGTATAGTGCCCTTTGTATCGGTGACCATAAAGCTGAGGGGTGCATAGAAAATGAGATCTCTATGTCTTTTTTCTCTGATGGTAATGTCCTGTATGTCGTCGAGGGTGAGCATGCACATTTTCGCCTGTTTCTTTTGCACCAGGCTAGTCGAGACTAAAAAGTTCGAATACTTTTCATGTCCGGTACCGCCTAGGGTGAGGGCTGCTTCGACTTTATGGCTTTTTGTCCCGTTGTGTAGGGTATCTAGTATAATTTTTCTTAATTTGCACGTTTTACAATAGAGCCCATAACCGCAGCCTTTAGGGTGTTCCAGGTGGTGCAGACAGTGCAGCCCTGCCCCGACCGCCTTGCCGGATAATTGTTCCCTTGGGAGAGGGGTAATGGATTGGATCAATTCGTTTGCCCGCAGAATGTTCAGTTTTTCATCCACAGCCATAAGGGGAACCGGAATATAGTCTAGACATTCTTCCATTTGTGCGCTTACTGGTACTTTTTTCATAATTGCCCTCTTTATGTGATAAACGTATATTAATATTAATACGGACATACGCATCTAAGCGGTAGAGCAAGCTACCTATGCACGCTATATAGCTAAAAACATTAATAACTCCAATTATACAGCCAATATAGTACTGGCTAATAGCCAATTATGCAAGCCTGCCGTTTGGTTTTTTATAATAAAAGTGAGCAGATCTCGATTAAAGAAGGAAGAAATAACATGGACAGAGTTCAGACAAATTTTATTGCCAATCTTAAACGGTTCCGCAGGCGTGAGGGGCTTTCGCAGGAAGGGCTGGCGGAGCTATGTAATTTAACCCCCGCATATATTGGTGAAATTGAAATAGGAAGGAAATTTCCCTCCCATAGCGTCTTTGACAAGTTTTCGAAGGCCCTCAGGGTAAAGCCGTATCAGTTACTTGTAGATGAAAACGATTTTGAGGCCTTTGATAAGAATGAACTGCTCTCACAAATATGTGAGCGGCTTGAAGAGAGAATTCCGGCAAAAATTAAAGAGGAAGTGATGGCGCTTAAGAATGGCGAATAATTGTATTTGCTAATAGTTGACATATACAACTAAAAACGCTAACGTATCGGTCATGGGTACAGATAAGACAGAGAAGAGTGAAGAGATACGGGAATTCAGGCGGGGCTTGCGGCAGCTTGAGCGTTTTGTGATGTCCAATGTAAAGGATAATTCGGGGTGCTGCGGAGTGACACCCAGCCAGTGCCATATACTGCTGAAGGTTGAGGAGGGAGATATTTCCCTGTCCCGGCTGAAGGAGTATGTGGGTTTGGATAAGAGCACCCTCTCGAGGACTGTGGACGGTCTGGTTCAGCTGGGTCTTTTGGAACGTCGGGAGGCTGTTGAGGACAGGCGGTTTAGCAGTATCAGACTCACCGACCGGGGCGAGCGGTTTGTGGAGCGGCTGAATGGAGAGTGCGATTCCTACTATCGGCCGATTTATGAGGCCCTGCCGGAAGATCTGCGTGCTCGTATTCTCGATGACTTTAAGGCGCTGAGTGATGCCTTTTTAGGCGCCTCCGAGGAGCCGCGGGAGCGCAGCTGCTGCAGCGTCGAGGAGGCGGTAAATGGCTGAAGGTTGTTGCGGCGGCAGCTCCTGCTGCGGCGGTACAGCGGTGGAACACATTAACGGAAAACTTACCGGAACAGATAAGTGGGCACGCTGGAAATTCCGGCTTGGGATTAGCCGGAATAAGTATAGCGTAAAGCCGGGGCTGTACGCCCTCGGCTCTCCGGGAGGGGATTCGCCGGTGCTGGTGTCGGCCAACTTTAAGCTGACCTTTGACGAGCTGCGCTCTGCGATGCGGGGCCGGGATGTGTGGCTGCTTCTTTTGGATACCCAGGGCATTAATGTCTGGTGCGCCGCAGGTAAGGGGAGTTTTGGTACGGAGGAGCTGATCTACCGGATAAGTAATTCCGGACTGACTCAGCGGGTGAACCATACCCAGCTGATACTTCCCCAGTTAGGTGCCCCAGGGGTGAAGGCCCATGAAGTGCAGGGGAAGACCGGCTTTCGAGTGCACTACGGACCGGTTTCGGTTAAGGACTTGGCCGCTTATCTTGATGCGGGCCTGCAGGCCGGGCCGGAGATGCGGCGGAAGAGCTTTCGCTTGGCCGAAAGGCTGGAGCTGATGCCCCTGGAGCTGGTGCAGTCCTGGAAGGTGGTGCTGGGTTTTTCCCTGGTGTCTGTGCTTTTAACTGCGCTGCTGGGCGGCATAAGTGCTGTCTCGCTGCTGTACGATGTAGTGCCGGCGCTGCTGGCAGTACTTGGGGGGGCGTGCATAACTCCGCTGCTGCTGCCCCTTATTCCCGGGCGGGCTTTTTCGGTGAAGGGGGCGCTGGTGGGTGCGGTGCTTGCCGGCGGCTTTATTGCAGTGTCCTCTCCTCCGGCGTCGGTAAGTCTGTTCGCCGCTGCAGCTGTGGTGGGGGTTTCCTCTTTCCTGGGGATGAACTTTACCGGTGCCTCCACCTTTACCTCGCCTTCGGGGGTAAGACGGGAGATGCGAATTGCCCTGCCGCTGCAGTTAGGCTTAGCCCTGACGGCGGTGATAGGCCGGGTGGCGCTTGAAATGGGGGTGGTATAGTGACGTATTTGAAGAATGTGAGCAGTCTGCGGCTGGAGAGTGAGCTGTGTACCGGCTGCGGACGGTGTATAGAGGTGTGTCCCCACGCGGTGTTCCGCCGCAGGAATGGCAACCACAGAGGCAAGGTAGAGATTGCAGACCTGGACCGCTGTATAGAGTGCGGGGCCTGCATGATGAACTGCGCCTTTGGTGCGCTGCGGGTGGATACGGGAGTAGGCTGCGCGGCGGCGGTGTTAAACGGGATGCTGACCGGCGGTGAGCCGAGCTGCGGCTGTGACGACTCGGGCTGCTGCTGTTAAATAGGGCTTAGGCGAGCCGGCAGGGACCGCAGCGGTACCCCGCAGCCGAGGGGCGCCTGCAAGGGCGAGCGGCAGTGAGCCCGGGATGCAGGCGGGCGGGGCCGGCGGCCGAAAGGCCTGGTGGCCTGCGGCTGGAAGGGGTAAGCGCCGCTTGGTTCTGCCGGGGCGGCCGAGGCGAGGAGTAAAGCGGAGGGCCCGGCCCCGCAGGGGGCCGGCCAAAATAACCGGCAACTACTACTCGACCCATACTACTCGACAAAGAGGCGGCGGCTGGCAAACTGGGGTTCCGAGGTAAGGTTTACGCCCAGCTTCCGCAGGCCCGCTTCGTCGCCAGGGGTGGGGAGGTGGGTCAGGTGCATCTGGCAGCCCCGAAGCTCATGGAGCTGGTCGACACAGGCCTGTACAGTGGGGTTGAGGGCGGCGCTGATGGACAGGGCGATGAGCGACTCCTCTACGTCCAGGCTGGGGCGGCTGCGCTGCAGTACTTCCTGCTTGAAACGGGAGATAGATTCTATGACGATGGGAGAGAGCAGGTGGATGGAATCGGGCAGGCCGGCCAGGGTTTTAGCCCCGTTTAGCACCGCCGCGGTGGCTGCATGGAGGATGGTTGAGTTTTTACCGGTGACCAGGCGCCCGTCGGCCAGTTCCAGGGCCGCGCCGCACCATACCTCATCTACTCCTTTTGCCTCCGGAGCTTCCGGATCAGCGAGGGTAACATGTTTGGCCTCCTCCGCAGCCTCACGGGCTGCAGGCACCACTTTGCGGTATTCGGGCTGTATGTCCAGCTCGGTCAGCAGCTGTTTGGCCTTTTCTACGGCTTTATCGTCCACCGCCCCCATCATATGCTCACAGATGCTGCGAAAATAGCGGCGGACCACCTCCTGTTTGGCCGCCTCCCGGGCCGCCGCATCGTCTATAATGGCAAAGCCAACCCGGTTCACCCCCATTTCGGTGGGGGATTTGTAGATGTCTCCATCGCCGGTTATTCGCTCCAGTATTGAGCGTAAAATGGGAAAGGAGTCTACGTCGCGGTTATAGTTGACCGCCTGCACTCCGGTGGCCTGAAGGTGATACGGATCGATGAGGTTGTAGTCCTGCAGGTCCAGGGTAGCCGCCTCGTAGGCTTTGTTTACCGGATGGTTCAGGGGCAGGTTCCAGATAGGGAAGGTCTCGAACTTGGCGTACATAGCCCGGATATTCTGCTGATGGTCGTGGTATACCTGGGAGAGGCAGGTGGCCATTTTACCGGAGCCCGGCCCGGGGCCGGTAATCACTACCAGGGGGCGGGTGGTTTCGATTCGCGGGTTGGAACCGTAACCCTCCGATGAGACGATGAGGTCGGGGTCGTTGGGGTAGCCCTTTATGGGTGCGTGGGCGTAGACCCGGATGCCGCGGTTCTCCAGTTTAGTACGGAAGGCCTGTGCCTGGGGCTGATTTTCCCAACGGGTTATGACTACCGCCGAAACGGTAAGGCCCCAGGCGCGCAGATCGTCGATAAGTTTCATGGCGTCGGCGTCGTAGGTAATGCCGTAGTCGGCCCGCATTTTACGGTGCTCGATGGCTCCGGCGTGAATGCAGAGAATTATTTCGGCATCCCTTTGGAGCTCCTGCAGCAGCCGAACTTTTACATTGGGGTCGTAGCCGGGAAGCACCCGGGCGGCGTGAAAGTCGTTTACCAGTTTTCCTCCAAACTCAAGATACAGCCGGCCGTCGAAACTGCGCATACGTTCGCGAATAAAGGAGGCCTGCTCGGTGATATAGGTGTGGTTGTCGAATGCTTTGGTCATAGTTGTTCCTTGGCGTGGTTTCTTGGCGTTCTTCCTTGCTGCGGAGTAGTATACCCGAATCAAGTGAAAGTTGAAAGCTTGATAGGCGGATCGGCACTGGAGCTTGACGCGGGGCGGGGCGGGCCATACAATTTAGTACGTATTCAGCAAACACTTTTATACAAAGGACACATCAGTTTATGAGCACCTCAAATATCGATATTATCCGCTACCAGAAAGGCCGCAGTGAATATGTACAGGATACGGTAGTGCGCGAGGACTGGCTGGACCTTTACGTAAACGATATTCTGCTGCTGCAAGCCCCTGTCAGCGGACGGGAGGTGGAAGAGCTTATTTACGGCTATCTGCATGTAGAGGGCTACTTGAAGATCGGAGAGAGACTCAGCCTGCAGCACGAGCACGAGACCTGGCGTACCACCGTTGACCGTGAGGTAAAGAGCGTTACGATGAAAGAGCTGGTGGATTGTGCGGCCTCTAAAATTGAGTTTGGCGAGGAAATTGAACCGCTGCCCCCGGGACCGGTGGTGGCGGTGGATACGCTTCTGGATCTTGTAGCCGACTTTCAGCGGCTGCCGTCGCTGTACCACTCTACCGGCGGGGTGCACATGGCCGCTTTCGCCGGAACGAATCCGTCCACGGAAGAAGCGAGAGAAGAAGACGGAGCTGCGACAGTTGAGAAAGCTGTTGCAGCTGAGCGAGCGGAGGCAGTTGAGCGAGCAGTTGCAGTTGAGCGAGCGGAGGGCCGGCAAATTTTGTATTCGGCGGATGATATCAGCCGGCGCAATGCGGTTGATAAGGTGATCGGCAAAGTGTTTCTGGGGGGAGGGGAAAGCCCCGGCGGGGTCAGCCCTGGCGGCAACAACGGTTTTA
>JAIPFV010000012.1 GCA_021736475.1 Spirochaetia bacterium
GTTTGTTGCTCAGTGGTTTTTTCAACCCGGTATATGCATAGAGTGTGGCCGTGGAAGGGTTCTATAGTAATAAGCTCGCGGACTCCATCACCGTCAATATCAATGTAGGCATACTCGCTGATGTCACGATCGGTGAGCCGTGTAAAGTTCCAGCTGCGGGCTGTATCTATGTTACTTGCAAACAAGCCTTCTTTGGCAGAAACCCAAATTTCATCGCTGGAGTTGCCAGGGTGGTCAAAACCGCCTGATATGCGGGCCAGACCGTGATTGCGGTGGAGGTTTGAAAGGAGTAGAGCCGGCTCTTGCCAGCAGCTGGTATCGTAAAGTCGTACGGCTCCGGGGCGGCTCCAGTCCTGGGGGGAACTTTTCTGCTCGGCCAGGGTAGCTGCAATCAGGTACTCCCTGCCGTGTATGGCAAGGGGCTGCAGACGGTGGGCAAAAGGCAGATCGGCCACTCTGTTAATGTGCCACGGGGCTGAGGGACGGCGGACATCCTGGGGCTGCAGCGTGTAGATGGCCGCATCCTGGAACTTGTAGCCCAAAAAGCAGTTCATCACCGAGTAGACCGGGCCGTCCGGCACGTGCTGGACTATGTCCATCGTACCGCCGGGAGTGTCGAGGGTGTTGGCTACTTGCCAGCTTTCTGCATCGACCAGCAGTGCCGGTCCGTGGTCTTCCGGGGAGAGCAGTACATAGGGATGTGAGTTGAACTGGAGGGCTGCTACTGCATAGGGCATGTTCATATGAGCTAAAATGTGCGCATCTATTTTCATGTGCCTTGCCTCTATCTCCGGGGCGTATTATCGGAGCCGGTATACCGCACTCTGGAGTTGCTTTGGTACATGTCCGGATTACCCCCGGTTGCCTTTTTCAGTTCCTCCGTCGCGTCCTCCAGAGCCTGTAGGACATCCGCCGAGAGGGTGGTTTCGGCCGCTTGAATGGAACTGGTCAGTTGTTCTTCGGTACGTGCCCCGATAAGCATTGTATCGATAAAGGGCTTTGACCCTACGAACGCCAGAGCGAGCTCTAAAAGAGATTTACCTTGGGATTTGCCGATAGCAAGGAGCTGCTCAAGCGCCGCCTGGGTCTGAGCCTCCATCCCCGGTTCTGAATGTCGAACCCCCGGCCATGAGGGGCTGAAATGACGGGTTCTTTTGCGTCCGGAGGGAAACTCGGAGAGCTGTTTGTATTTTCCGCTGAGCAATCCCTGTTGCAGGGCGGTGTAGGCGATGGTGATGATACCGTTTTTACGACTTTCTTCGGCTATCTCATTCTCGATAACCCGCCATAGCAGATTATAAGGAATTTGGTTGCTGACAATTGGAAAATCATTTTCCTCTTTAATGTCATACACACCGAAATTGCATACCCCTATGGTGCGAATCAAGCCTTCCTGCTGCATGGTGCTGAAAATTTCCAGAGCTCTGCGGGTTTGCTGAGGGGAGTGCGCCGGCCAGTGGATCTGCATGAGGTCGATAGTATCGCGTTGTAAGCGGCGAAGAGTGTCGGTAACCATTTTCCGCAGTTCCCCGGGACTCTGTTCTTCGACCTTGCATTTGCTCGCTACGAGGGCCTCGGGTCTGTCCGCAAGGGCTTTGCCCAGGATCTCCTCGCTTCTGCCGTTCCCGTAGTTAGGCGCTGTGTCAAAGAGGTTAATGCCGTGGTCGAGGGCAGCGTGGACCACACGGATGCACTGCTGTTCCCGACTTTCACCCCAGATAGCATCTCCCGCGAAGGTCCATGTACCAAGGGCCACAGTGGAAATCTCTGAACTGCCGAGCCCCGCCCTGCCGAGGGTTGTGGTTTTCATTGGACTACTTCTCCTCTGTAGAGAGTTGCGGGGGTGCAGCTGCACGTATCTGAGCGGCAAAATTATGCATTTGCTCGGCTGCATCGGGCATGGTGATAAGGGGGTGACCAATTACTACATAGGAAGCGCCGCGGCGGATCGCCTCTATCCCTTGTTCCGCACTGAACACAACCGGTCCGATAGGCAGAGAGACCGCATTCACCAGTTCTTCCAGCCCTTCGAGAGGATCGGCCGCAGAATTCCGGTTTAATTCGTCGATTGCCAAGTGCAAAAGCAGGTAGTCGGCACCCAGCGCCTCCAGCTCTTTTGCCTTTTGTGCGAGTTCCGCTGTGGAGGTTCCCAGCATATCTACCTGCACCTTTACTCCCGCCTGGTGTCCGGCCTCGATAGCCTTATGGATGCTGGCCGGATTAGCCACTGCCATCACGGTTGCCACTCCGGCGCCCAACTCTCCTGCGCGAGTAAAATACTGAGCGACCCCGTCCAGTGCCTTAAAATCCGCCAACACGGTGCTGTTCTTTGAAACAGCGGCGACCTCGCGGATTGACTCTATACCGGCAAAGGTTAAGAGGGGGGTTCCCACTTCTATCCATTCGGCCTCTATCGATAGGGCGGTTTTAACTTGCTGGAGACCTGAGGGGATGTCTTGTGTGTCTATAGAGACCTGGATCCAAGGTTTATGCATTTATTCACTCCTTACTTGACGAATAATTGTATATAGAATACTATTGTGCATATGGTAGGGTGCATTTAGCGACCTGTCAACGGCTAAACGCATTAAATTGTACACAATTTCCCTGCTGCTGATAAGGAGTTAAGAAATGTCTACAGAAAATGCAGAGTTAAATGATTCTATGGTCGTTCGGCAAAGCTATGCCGACCAGGTGCATAAATATCTTAAAGAACTGATTCTCTCCGGCGAACTTCGGCAGGGGGATAAGGTTGTCGAAGATAAGATTGCCAAGCGCTTTGGGGTGAGTAGAACTCCGATACGGGAAGCATTAACCCGTCTGCAGGCTGCAGGCTTGGTGCATTTGCAACCTAGAAGTTATGCCGAAGTTGCGAAGATTGGCGGGCAGGAAGCTCGCGATATCGCCCAGCTCCGTCTGCATCTGGAAAAATTGACCTTCCGCCTTCTCTGTTCCCAGGAAAAGAGTGGTAAAACTGAACCCCTTATACCAATTGCCGAACAAGCCCGCGAATGTCTGATGAACAAAAATAAGGCCGGTTATTTCGAGGCGGACTCACTGTTTCATCTGACCATTGCCGAGTTGTGCGGAAATGAGCAGCTGTTTCTGCTGTACAAACACTTTGCAAGCAAAGTCCAACTTCTGCGCATCGCCCAGGATGTAACCACAGAGAGACTTGAGATTTATATGCGACAACACTTTGATCTACTTGATATGCTGGAAAATGGCCGCTGTGGTTCGATTGAAGAGCTGCTTCGAATACATATTGTTCACGATCTAGTAAACGATGGGTATAACGTTTAAAATATTGCTGATAGGAGAGATGTATGAGACCACGAATTCAGTTGCTGCTTGGTGATACCGCAGGGGTTGGTCCGGAGCTCTGTGTAAAGGTGATGAATGATTTACCGAAAGAAGCACAAGGGGTGCAGATAGTATTGACCGGAGACGGCCGGGTGCTGCAGGAAGCGATGGAGGCTGTTGGTGAATCTTTGGAGCTGCCGACGATTAAAGAGTTTGCAGAGCTTGCGGGTAAAAGTGATCCGGTGGTGTTCTGGGACTACAGGACCGAAGACACTGCCGTAATTCCCCGGGCGGCGGTAAGCGAGGCGGCTGGGAGAGAGGTTTTGAACTCCCTTATGCAGTCCATCGACCTTGCCCGTCGGGAAGAGATAGACGGGGTGGTATTTGCCCCCTTTAATAAGGAATCGATGCATTTAGCTGGTGCAAAGCACTATTCTGAACTTGAACTATTCAAAGAAGAGTTTGATAGACAGGATATACCGGGCGAATTTAATATTTTGGACGGCCTTTGGATTGCCAGGGTTACTTCGCACATACCAGTTGCGCAGATTGCCGGCAGTCTGAATGAGGCGTTGATAAGTAAAACGATAAGTTTATTGGGGGAAGCTCAGGTAGTTGCCGGTATTCAGCCCCGAATCGCAGTTGCTTCGTTAAATCCCCACTCCGGTGAGCACGGTATATTCGGCGATGAAGAGGGGCGTTTGATTACCCCCGCCGTGGAAATGATAAAGGAAAAATATAAGGATTGGAAAATTGAAGGCCCGATACCGGCGGATACCCTGTTTCCGAGGGTACTGAAGGGTGGATATACGGGGGTAGTGGGTATGTATCACGACCAGATTCAGATTGCCACCAAGCTTATTGGACTGGAACGGGGAGTTACTCTGCACCCGGGCATGAAGGTTCCGATCGCGACAGCCGCCCATGGTACCGCCTTTGACCTGAAGGGGTCCGGCAAGGCCGGGCATAACGCCCTTAAAAATGCAGTGGCCTTGGTCGCTGACATGGCGCTTGGTGCACAAGAGGTGTGATATGGACAACTCTATACGCACAAATGGAATAGAGCATATTGGAATGCTGGTGCAGGATACGGAAGCTCTGGCTGCCTGGTACTGCAGCCTGTTTGGGGCTTCCGAGGTATCCCGGAGCAAGGAAGATATGCCGATAATATTTTTGAGTTTTGGGCGTGGAGCTCTGATTGAGCTAGTTCCGACCTCGGAAAACGTTGCAGAAGAGGTGCGAGGTCATATACATATATCTTTATCAGTTAATGACATAGCTGCAGCAACGGAGGTACTTTCCCGCAAGGGTGCTGCTCTGGAACGCCCTGTATTTGAAGCCTATGACGGCAGCAAGGTGGCTTTTTTTCGCGATCCTGAAGGGAATTTGGTGCAACTTGTGGAACGGATCACCGGCAGTTCGATTCACGCAGAGGTGTTTGAAAAGGGAAGATAAGGGAGCAGTCCCAAGAAATACAAAAGGCCGGGTACACAATGTACTTCGGCCTTTTTGCATGTATTACAATCTCTACTGGAGTTTACTGGAGTTTTAACTCTCCATGTCGTGGTCGTCGCGAAACTGCTTTTCTTCAAAGGGCGGGGATACGGAACACAGCGATTTTAGGGGGACCTCACCAGTGTTCACCACTTGGTGGACGCATCCGGGGGGGACATAGACGAGGTTTCCCTGCCGATACTCCTTTTCCTCATCATCAACAATCATGATGCCGTTGCCGCTGACACAATAGAAGACTTCTTCGTTTGTCTCATGGGAGTGGGCGTTTGTTTTGTTACCGGGTGCAACGGTTGAGGTGCCAATCCATAGATTTTTGCTTCCTAAAGTCCAGGGGGCTGAAAGGTGTTTGATTTCTCGCTTGTAGGGGGCCTCTATGTGATCGCCCTTAATGTCATCTTCATGAACAATATGCATATGCTTTATCTCCTTAATAGTGGTATATAGTATACTATTATATTATTTGTTTGTAGTCAAATTCAAGGTGAAATGTATTCAGAGAGGCTTCGAAAAATGCAAAAAGTACTTACAATATAGTCAAATAAACCAAAAAAGGCATATTTACGCTTGTCTTGAAAGGGATTTTTTGGATAAATAGTTGAACTAATCAGTAATTTATATTAAAAATTCTAAAAGAAATTCTTGACAAAAAGAGTATATGGTATACAATCTATTAGCACATACCAAGGAGGATGGATGAAACGGTTAAAAACAAGAACAATCCTGCCGGCACTTACCGCTTTAATCGGTTTAGTGTGGGTGATCGTTGGACTCACCAAATATGGGTGGTGGGTCGAAGGGCGCCCGCAAAGCGGTTTTTTCCCCGCCATTATCGGTGGACTCTTATTGTTTGTCAGTATTTTGGCAGTAATGAGTGAGATGAAGGAAAATCCCCCGCAGTTTCTGATTACCCATTTGTATCCCATCCTTGCAGCGGTCGGAATGGTGCTGGCGGCACTTTTGATCGGCTTTTTTCCGGCTCTGATTCTGTACGTGTTCGGCTGGCTCAAATGGTATGAGAAATACAACCTGTTTACAGCTGGACTTACTACAGGGATTACCACTGCATTGATGTACGGGGTTTTTTATGTCTGGCTGAGAGTGCCCTTTCCGACCGGTATTTTAGTTGAGTTGCTTTAGGGGATGATGAAATGGAAACAGTAGAACTTTTATTAAGCGGTTTTGCTACCGCATTAACAATTCAGAATTTTTTTGCTGCAGCTTTTGGAGCGTTTCTGGGAATCCTTGTAGGGGCGATGCCCGGCATAGGATCCCTTGCCGGCGTAGCGCTACTGCTGCCGCTGACTTTCAAGTTTAATCCTACCACCGGAATAATTATGCTGTCGGCTCTGTACTACTCTAACATGTACGGCGGGTCTTACAGTTCGATACTACTTAATATTCCGGGGGATACTCCGGCGGTTATGACCGGATTAGACGGGCATCCGCTGGCAAGCCAGGGACGGCCGGGGGTGGCTCTGTTTACTTCCAATATATCCTCGTTTATCGGCGGTACGATCGGAATTCTTATACTGACTATAATCGGCCCGGGGCTTGCGAGGTTTGGACTGCATTTTGGTCCGGTAGAGATGACCGCCCTGATGGCGGTGGCAATGACATCCCTGGGCTGGCTGTTAGGGGATAACCCGATACGCGGTATGGTAGCCACTCTAATTGGTATTTTAATGGCCACCATGGGTTTTGATGCGGTAACCGGATTACCCCGTTTTGATTTTGGATCGATTTATCTGCTAAGCGGAATACCCTTTATACCGCTAGTGGTTGGAATTTTCGGTTTTTCTCAGGTAATAGAAATGATGGAAAAACGGAATACCGCCAGGGGCTTTGATATAGATAAACTTACCCTGAAGGATAGTCTGCTAACTAAGGCCGAGACGCTGCGTATTTTACCGCCGGCCCTCCGATCAGGCTTCTTAGGCACCCTAATCGGGGTGCTGCCCGGAGCAGGTGCAACAACCGGGTCCTTCTTGAGCTATCTAATGGAAAAGCGGCTTGGAAAGGACGGGCACAAGCTTGGTACAGGACGTGTTGAGGGAGTAGCCGCAGCGGAAGCCGGCAACAATGCCGCAGCTGCAGGGGCTTTTGCACCGCTGCTCTCGCTTGGTATCCCCGGGTCCGGAACAGGGGCAGTGCTGCTGGGTGGTTTACTGATGTACGGACTAAACCCCGGGCCGCGTTTGTTCCAAACTCAACCGGAGTTTACCTGGGGGATTATTGCATCCTTATATGTGGCAAATATCATTACTCTACTGGTTGCAATAATGATTGTTCCTTTTCTTATTAAAATATTAAAAGTTCCGGTAAAGATGATGATACCTATTATTACAACTATTTGTATTATGGGTAGTTACAGCGCAAATAATTCGCTCTATGGAATTATTATTATGTTGATAGCTGGAATATTCGGTTTCTTTATGAAGAAATTCGGATATCCCATAGCCCCCCTGCTATTGGCATATGTCCTGGCGCCTACGATGGAGAAGAACTTTCGTCAGGCGTTACAGATTTCCGACGGCAGTATGATGATTTTTCTGCAGAAACCTATCGCAGCAGTGCTGGTCGGATTTCTATTGCTTACAGTTTTGTCTCCAGTTATCCGTTGGGTAATTGGTAGTATAAAAAATCAACCAAATTAAGGAGAGTTGAGTATGAAAAAAATTATGCTAGTGTTAATGCTGGTACTGGCCGTGACAGCCTACGTGTCTGCCGAGGGTCAACAGGAAAGTGATGGGTCTTGGAGTCCGTCTAAGACAGTTACCTGGTATTGTACCTCCAGTCCCGGTGGCGGTTCGTCAATTTTCACCCAAACTATCATTGAAATTATCAATGATGAGAACCTTGTAGAAGAAGATATAATCATAAACTACAAGACCGACGGAGGTGGTGCTGTAGGACGGCGAGAGGTAAGCCGTGCAAAAACTAACGGTCATACCTTGTTGACCTTCAACAATGGAGACTTGCAGCCCCTGGTTCAGGTTGAAAACGGAGAGCTTGACGATCTAACCCCTATAGCAGTTATGGCGAATGATGGCCAAATTCTGCTGGTCCGCAGTAATTACAAATACCAGACCGGCGAAGAGCTTGTAGAGGCAATGGAGTCGGGCGAACGGATTATTTTCGGCGGATCGAAGGGCGACGACATCAATTTTTACAACAAAATTGATGAAGAAGTCGGTGGCGACACCGAATATCTGGTAAACGATTCAACCGGTGATGCCCTAACTCAGATTCTGGGTGAAGATATCGATGTAGTAATTGCCAAGCCCGCTGCCTCCTATGAACTGGTAAGCAGTGGCGAACTGGTTCCGGTAATTGCCGCTACAAAAGATAGATTTGATGAACCCTTTGATGCTCCCACATTCAAAGAGCTGGGATATGATATCGAGCTCACAGTGTTTCGTGGAGTTGCCGCTCCGAAGAATATGCCGCAGGCAGCTGTGGACTTCTGGTCGGATGTAATGGGAAAGGTTTCAGAGACCGATGCATGGCAGAACAACTACCTGGATAAGTTCCTGCTGACCGGTCGTTATATACCTGCTGATGAAGCTTACGATTATATGAAAGACTTTGAAGAAAAGTACAAAGCGAACATGTAGACAGCAAATAGAAGTGTAATTAAAGGGAGCCTCGCATGGGGCTCCCTTTGTAATGCAGAGAATGAGAATACGGAGGAAACATGCAGCGAATAATCAATAATCCGGATAACGTGGTGCCCGATATGGTACAGGGATTTATAAAAGCGCATCCCGATTTTATACAGCCGACCGGACACGAACGGGTACTGAAGTACGCGAAGGCTCCGATCGAGGGGAAAGTTGGAATAGTGACGGGGGGCGGCTCGGGGCATAAGCCGGCATTCGTGGGGTATGTAGGAAAAAACTTAGTCGATGCAGTTGCCGTAGGCGAGATTTTCTCCAGTCCCACCGCCGGGGCGTTTTATCAGGCGATAAAAGAGGCGGATGCCGGAAAGGGAGTTGCGGTGTTATACGGTAACTACGCCGGTGATGTGATGAATGTGAAAATGGCTATGGAAGATGCCGAGGATGACGGGATCGAGGTAAAGACTGTGCTGGCCAACGATGATGTGCCCTCTGCTCCTAAGGGAGATGAGGCGAAGCGTCGGGGTGTGGCCGGAGAGGTTCTGATGTGGAAGGTCGGCGGAGCAAAGGCGGCTGCCGGAGGGAGCCTTGAGGAGGTAATTGCGGCGGCACAAAAGGCCATAAATAACACCAGGAGTGTGGGAATTGGCCTGGCCCCCTGTACGATTCCAAGTGTTGGTAAGCCTAACTTTTCTATAGAACCGGGAAAGATGGAATTTGGAATAGGTCACCACGGCGAGCCGGGGGTAAAGATAACCGAGCTCAAGAGCGCTGATGAGATGGCGCAGATGAGTCTAGAGACTATTCTGCCGGACCTGCCCTTTGAGAGCGGCGACGAGGTAGTGGTCTTGGTTAGCGGCCTTGGAGCGACACCGGTGATGGAGGAGTACATCTTTTTCAACAAAGTGGAAGAGCTTCTGGGAGAGAAGGGAATTTCAATTTATCGGCCGTATGTAGGCGACTACTTTACAAGCCTCGATATGATGGGAATAACCCTTACCGTGATGAAAGTAGATGATGAGCTGAAGGGACTAATTGATGCGGATTGCTATTCGATGGGCATGAAACAGATGAAGATATAGGACAGGAGTAAACACGAATGGACGGGTTTAAAGCAGCTAAGGGAAAGGTACTAGTAGAGGGCCTGGTAAAGACGATACAGGAGAATAAAGGGTATTTGAGCGAGATTGACGGAGCGATAGGCGACGGGGACCACGGCATCAATATGAATAAGGGCTTTAGCCTGGCCTGGGAGCGGATGCAAGATGAGGATCTGGGACTGGAGGGGGCGTTAAAAACCCTGGGACAGACTCTGCTCAACGATATCGGCGGCTCGATGGGCCCTCTGTATGGACAGTTTTTCCGGAAGATGGCCCGCAGCCTGAAGGGCAAAGAGGAAGTAGATGCGGCGGCCTTTGAGGCGATGCTGGAGTCGGCCTACGGTGCGATTAAAGAGCTTGGCGAGGCGAAGGTTGGAGATAAGACGCTGGTGGACACCCTTGATCCGGCGATAGGTGCCTTCAAGGGGGCAGTTGAGAGCGGAAAGAGCTTCAGCGTGGCCTTGGATGAGATGGTAGCTGCCGCGGAAAAGGGGAAAGATTCTACTTTCGACCTGGTAGCGAAGATAGGCCGCTCTGCCCGCTTAGGTGAGCGTTCACGGGGGGCATTGGATGCAGGTGCAGTCTCGTGCTTTTTAATGCTTAAGTCGATGTCCGGCAGTGTGCAGCAGCTTCTGGGGGAAGAGTAATATGAAAACGGTAGCACTAGGCTGTGACCCGAATGCGGCATGGCTGAAGAAAGAGATAATAGCGGAGCTTGAAGAGTTGGGCTATGAATACCAGGATTACGGCAGCGAGGATCCGATCTATGCAAATGTAGCAATTGAAGTGGCCGAAGCGGTAGCGGCGGGCACGCAGGATTTGGGAATAGTGGTCTGTGGTACCGGAATTGGGGTGAGTATAGCCGCCAATAAAGTACCCGGAGCTTACTGTGCCGTAGTAAACAATGCGTATCAGGCCGAACGGGCGGTAAAAAGCAATAACACAAATATGATGGCCATGGGCGCCCAGGTGGTAGGCGATAAGCTGGCCCGCACCCTGGTGCGCATTTGGCTGGCAGCCGAATGGGTGCCCGGCGGAAGATCCGAGCCAAAGATGCAGCGCATCTACGACTACGAGAAGAAGCACTCCGGCTAATTTAAATAAGAACAGCCTAAATACAGCCTACGCACACCCCTCCTACAATCTTTTATGGGAGGGCTTTTTGTGTTCCCCGGGCCCGACGCTGAGCCGGTGCTTATTCGGGGCGGCTACCGCCGGGGATGGTCTGACTGGCGGCGAGCAGTGCGAGTAGGGCGAACGATGGGAGCCGGCCGGGCCGGGAGGCCGGCTGCGGGATGAGCATTTTTTAATAAATTTTACAGTACTAAATATCCAAAGCGTTCCAAAAGCAGGTAGTTTTTGATGGTAAGGTCGGCCGCCCAGTTACGACGGCTCTGCTGCCAGGCTTCGGGGTAGGACTCGCCCCAGCTCCAGTGGGGCTGCCAGATTCCCTGTTCGAGGGTTTGGAGAAGGTAGCGGCAGTGCCGCCCCGCGTAGGGTCGGACGGTTTCAAACAGGGGACTCGCCGGGGAGGATACGAAATCCAGAGGCCGGGGTACGTAGCTGCCCCACTCGGAGGGGGCTGTGCTCATAAGGCTGGTGATTGCGGTGGACAGCTGAGGCTGCATGGACATGGTGACGGCGGTGGCACTCTCCGGTGTCATCGCCGGGGCAAGCGCATGGAACAGGTGGATATAGCAGTATATTTCGTGGGGCGAAGGGAACTCCTCCCGGGCAGCGAGCCGGGAGGCCGCACGGGAAGCCATAGCTTCTACCTCGGCGTAGCTAAAGCGGCTTAGCAGGTGGCGGTAGCGCAGGAGGATGGCGATAATCTCGGCGCTGGGATTTCCCCAGTGCCGGTCTATTACAGTTATCCCTTCACTCTTGTTCCAGTGCCACCAGGGGGCATGGGGGTGGTCGTTTATTGCCGGGCCGACGGCGTACCAACCGTCGCGCTCCTCAACATAGGTCTCCTCCAGATACCGTACTGCCGCGGCTATCATTACTGTTTCAGAGCCTACGGCATCGCCGGTCTTGGAGCCCTCAAGTTCTTCTATAATCTGGAAAGCTATGCTAGTGGCCATGGGGGAGGAGTCGGGCAGAAGGAAGTCCGGTTCGAGGCCGTGGCCGAAACCGCCGTCGGGGTTTTGATAGGCCTCCAGAGCAGCCCTTACGGAATCTATTACCCCGGTGGGGTTGCGGCTGCCGAAGTGAAAGTCGAAGCGAGCCAGGTAGAGTGGGGCGCATTCGGCTGCGATATATCTGCGGGCTGCCTCCAGCTGGGCGCGACCGGGCCGCTGTAGGGTGGTGGTAAGCTGAGATTCTGCGGCGACATGTCCAGGACCGGTTACGGCGGTAAGTGCGGTATCGGGCAGGTGTTCGGAGGGCAGGTGCTGCTGCAGCCGCTTTGGCAAACCTTCCAATACCAGGTAGTACGAGTTGAGCAACAGGCGAAAGATGAAACTGTCGGTGAGCCCTTCGGCAAGGTCGGTGTCGGACTGCAGGCTGGACCCAAAGCCGGGGTTCTGGTCTGGCAGATTCTGGTTGAAACGTTGGTCTGGGGCTTGGCCGAGGTGGAGGGTAATCCAATGGCGTTTGTTCAGGTGATATCCTGCGGTGATTAAAGGGTAGGCCTGGCGCAGCACCATAGCGTCATTGGGCTCGCATTTAAGGGAGATGTAAGAAAAGTCGTGAAAATCGGTAAGAGCGAACACCTTGCCGTGCAGCTTATAGACCAGAGTCTCTTCATCAAAAGGAAAGCCGGCTGCGGTTCCGGGTAGGAGCTCGCAGTAGTTTTGAAAGTCTATCAGTTCCATGCACTGATTTTAGCGGTTAAGACGATTTCTGTCGCCTACCTTTATGGGTTTAACTTTTTGATTTCACTATTCATTCAATTTAAATGACTCGACAAATAATATAAATGTATGTAATATGTTGGTACAAATAAGCAATGAAGAAATAGGGGGTATTCATGGGCGCGCGAAGTATTTTGTTCGGCACTACTCAGTTGGATTGCCGTTCCCGTGTAACTATTGGGGCCTACACCGAAGTGTTTGGGGAAGTTTTTTTTGAACTAAGTGACTACGATCAAATGCAGCCGTTTCTGTTTACTCTGGCGAGTGACAGCGATCATTGGATGTATATCTCCAGCAGAGGGGGCTTGACCTGCGGGCGGAAGAACCCGGACCATGCTCTTTTTCCCTATTATACGGACGACAAGATTCATGATGCAGCGGGTGATACCGGCCCGTATACGGCTCTGCTTGTTCAGCGTAGGGGGCAAACTTTTTTCTGGAGACCCTTTTGCGACAGCTCTCCCCGGATTTACAGTATCGAAAGGCGGCTTCTTAAGAGTCCCCTTGGTAACCGGGTGGTTTTCGAAGAGAGGAACAATTCTTTAGGTCTTCGGTATGCCTATTCCTGGGAGCTCAGTGGTCGGTTTGGATTTGTCCGGAGCTCCTTTCTGGATAATGAGGGGGAGGAGTGCCGGGTTGATGTTTTAGACGGGCTGCGCAATATTCTCCCGGCGGGGGTGGACCGGGTTTCTCAGGAGCGCAGCAGTACTCTTCTGGACGGGTATAAACAGGTGGAGCTTGATCCCTCATCAGGAATGGGGATCTATACCCTTGGTTCTATTGTGACGGACAGAACAGAGCCGAGTGAAGCTTTAAGGGCTACTACGGTGTTTCAAGCCGGGCTGCCGGATGTGAATATACTTCTGTCGGGGCAGCAGATTTCCCGCTTCGAAGTTGGAGAAGGACTGCGGAGCGAGACGGCTATGCGGGGTCGGCGGGGAGCATACCTTGTCGGAAGTTCCTTCAGCCTTGACCAGGGAGAACAGAAAGAGTGGATGTTTATTGCTGATGTGGAACAGGATGTATCGGCGGTTGTGCGTAACAAGAGGCTTTTGTTTTCGGAGGCCGATCCGGCTGCAAAGGTTCGGGAGGACGTACAGAGGGGGACGGTGGAATTGAAGAAGCTGGTCGGTTCTGCCGACGGTTTTCAACTTACAGCCGACCGACGGATTACAGACCGGCACTACTCTAATGTGTTGTTCAATATTATGCGGGGAGGGGTGTTCGTGTCCGGATACCGGATAGATACCGTAGATTTTTCACGGTTTGTTTCCCTGTGGAACAGAAAAGTCGCCTCCGCCCATTCCAATTTTCTAAGGCGACTGCCGGCTGAGATCAAGCTCCAGGAACTTCAGCAGAAAGTAGAGGGTACGGGAGATGCCGACCTGGTGCGGCTTACCTTAGAGTATCTGCCGATTACTTTTAGCAGGCGTCACGGGGATCCCAGTCGTCCCTGGAACAAATTTGTTATCGATGTAAGGACTCCTGAAGGGAAGCCCAAAATCGCCTACCAGGGAAACTGGCGGGATATTTTTCAGAACTGGGAAGCCTTAGCCATGTCCTACCCGCGGTACCTCAACGGAATGATCGCAAAATTCGTCGATGCCACGACGGCGGATGGGTATAACCCCTATCGCATTTCACAGGCAGGCATTGACTGGGAGGTGTTTGATCCGGATGATCCCTGGTCGAATATCGGCTATTGGGGGGATCATCAGATTGCATACCTCAGTCGACTACTGGAACTCTCTTTTCGCTATGATCCGGAAGAGGTGCGAAAGTATCTGACCAAGAAAATATTTACCTTCGCCGATATACCATACCGCATCCGCAGTTTTTCTGAGATACTGCAAAATCCCCACAGTACCATCATTTATGATGCCGAAAAGGAAAAGACTATTCTAGAGCGGGTAGAAAAAACCGGCGCCGATGGCAAATTGCTGGCCACAGGCGAGGGGCTTCTAAAAGCGAGTCTCTTGGAAAAACTACTGATAACTCTTCTGACTAAGTTAAGCAACCTGGTTCCGGGGGGCGGGGTCTGGATGAATACCCAGAGGCCGGAGTGGAACGATGCCAACAATGCTCTGGCCGGTTACGGGATGTCGGTGGTAACGACGGCCTACCTGCACCGGTTTGTACTTTTTCTTCAGGAGTTGATTCCTTCCGGGGTGCAGAAGATCACAGTGACTAAAGGAGTTGCTGTGTTTCTGAGGGAAATCTTCGAGATTCTTTCTGCATACCAGCCGGATAAACCGGATTCTCAGGGCGTGGGGAGGATGGACTTTGTTAGGGCTGCCGGCAAGGCAGGTGAGCGTTACCGTGAGAAGGTGTACGACGGAACCTTTGCTGTTTCGGATGAGAATCTCACTTGTGATGAAATTATGGCCTTTTTACGCCGGGCTGAAATCATTGCAGCGGCAACCCTGCGGGAAAACAAACGGTCGGATTATTTGTACCACTCCTATAACATTATGGAGCTGCGGAAGGAGGGAATCCTTGTGGATACCCTTGATGAAATGCTCGAAGGCCAAGTAGCCATGCTCTCCTCGGGTTTACTTGCGGCGGATGAAACTATGGACCTACTGAAAGCCTTAAGAAGAAGTTCGCTGTATCGGGCGGACCAGCGGAGCTACATTCTTTATCCTGACCGGCAACTGCCCTCTTTTCTGGAAAAGAACATCTTACCGGAAGATCTGGTGGCAGCATCTCCCCTGGTAAAGAAGGAGGCAGCCCGGAAGGACGGGCGGATTATCGTACGCGACGGGGAGGGCCAGTGCCATTTTCATAGTGATTTGAGAAATGCACGAATTCTGAACGAGCATCTTGATGAGCTTGACTTCTCCCCAGAGGATCGCAGCGAACTATGTGCGGTCTATGAGGAGGTTTTTCAGCATCGCCGCTTTACCGGACGGTCTGGAACCTTTTTTAAATATGAAGGACTCGGGTCAATTTACTGGCACATGGTATCGAAGCTGGAACTGGCGGTGGTTGAAAACGCGCTCGGCTTGTGCGGAAGAAGTGGGAATAACAGAGAAGAAACTGGACCTTCGGGTGAATGTGTAGAACACTTAAAGGAGATAAAGGAGGGGATTGGTGCACACAAAACTCCGCCGAAGTATGGCGCTTTTCCCATAGACCCTTACTCCCATACGCCAGGTTTTGCGGGTGTGCAGCAACCGGGGATGACGGGACAAGTGAAGGAGGATATTATTGCACGGTTTCTTGAGCTTGGGGTTACGGTGCGCGAAGGAAGGGTAGGGTTTCAACCCGCACTTTTGGACCGCAGTGAATTCCTTGAGGAAGAAGGAGAGTTCTTTTACTTTGATACGGAAGGTAAGCCAAAGCACGCAAAGGTAGCAGCCGGTTCAATGGCATTCAGCTTCTGTAATGTTCCAGTGTTTTATCACCGGGGAGACAGGGAAGCTGGGAGACTGGTGTATGAAGGGAATGTTCGGAGTTTTTCTCCCTCAGAAGGACTATCAGAGGATCTGAGTGGTGATCTATTTGACCGTAGTGGAAAGGTTGAACGCGTAGATGTGACTATTTCTTTAATTTAACAGGCGGGTTTAACAGGTGAGGGGCATTTTTTTCTTGACAAGTTAAAATATTTGGCCGATAATGTACCAACATTTTTAATAAATGTTGGTACTATTACACAAGAGGAGTAATACAATGAAAAAGCTGGTTTTCTTATTGACTGTAGCTGTGGCGGCAGGACTGTTGTTCGTTGGATGTTCGGGAAAAAAGGAACAGACAGCGGCGGCGGACATGCCTTCCTTTGATCCTGAAAAGGAGTACGTGGTCAGTATCGGCGCTTATGGTGACCTGGAAAAGGCGTATAAAGCGGTGATGGACACCGACGATTTTAAAAGCACCTTCCCCAATGTAACCGTCGAGTTTCAGACTGCAGATTTTGGAGGTCACCACTCCAGGCTGACCACCGTCCTGGCGGCCGGAGAGGCTACTAATGATATTGAGGCTCTTGAAGTAGGCTACATCGCAAAGTTCGTAGAAGGCGGAGGATTGACTGACCTTGCGGCGGCGCCCTACAACGGAGTTGAAGTAGGAAAAAATATTGTTGATTTTGCAATGTCCAACGCAACTACCAGTGACGGAGCTCTGGTAGCGATGCCGGTAGATATCGCCCCGGCAGTACTTTTCTACCGCCAAAGTCTGGTGGATGAGGCCGGAGTATCCCTCGAGAACCTCGAATCCTGGGATGAGTTTATCGAGGTTGGCAAAAAGCTTGTGGCGGACCGTGACGGTGACGGAGAGACAGATCAGTTTGCCATTCCAAATGCAAATGAGGTTGCCATGACCCCGCTTGCCGGCGGAAAAGGCGGCTGGTTCCAAGATGGAAAGCCCCTGGAACCAAAGGAAAAATTTACCAAAGCACTCACAGTAGTAAAAAAGATTAGAGAAGCGGGAATTGACGGGGACCTTGGTGCCTGGACAGGACCCTGGACTCAGTCTTTTGCAGACGGTACTGTGGCAGCCACCATCAACGGTGCATGGTTCGGAGGTGCGCTCAAGACCTGGATCGCTACGGACCTTTCCGGCGACTGGAGAGCTACTCGACTGCCGGGAGATACACTTGCCGCTCTGGGAGGAACCTACCTCTCTATACCGGCGGAAGTGCCGGATGAGCAGAAGGCTGTAGCCTGGGAATTGATTAAGTATTTGACCACTAGTTCAAACGCTCAGCTGACTACCTTTGAAACCATCGATGCCTTTCCGGCGCTTACCACCGTATTTGATGATCCTATCATGAATGAACCAGTGGAATACTTTGGCGGGCAGAAAGTGCGTCAGCTCTATGCCGAGATAGCCCGAGAGATTCCCAACGCCGCTGTAAGCGAATACGATGCTGCGATTCTCTCGGTGTTTGGAAATGCTATTACCGATGTGCTTGTGAACGATGCAAGCGTAGAAGAGTCCTACCAGACTGCACTGAACAGCGTGCTGGCTATCGCGGACTGATATTGCAGATACGCGGGGTCTCTTGCGACCCCGCTTCCTTACAACAGGGAGGCAAGAATGGATCAGAAAAGTAGTAGTCTTGGCCGGTTCGGCAGTAAAACCATTTTGTATTTGATACTGATGGTTTTTGTGTTTATCTTCGGTTTTCCCTTTTACTACATGTTTGTGCTTTCGACGGTGCCGGGGACCGAGGTGTACAGGAATCCACCGCACATTTTTTTTAAGAGCTCTTTCTTTACCAATATCAGGGCGCTTTTCGATGATATTCCTTTCGCGATAAACTTTTTCAACAGTTTTGGTATTGCGACACTTGCGACGGTGACGGTAATATTTTTCTGTACTATGGGGGGCTTTGCACTGGCAAAGTACGACTTCAAATGGAAGAAGCCTATCTTTGTGCTTATGCTCAGTACTATGGCAATACCACCTTTTCTGAATATTATTCCTTTTTTTAAAATGATGATTTTTTTCCAATGGTATGGAACTTGGCTCCCGCTTATTGTTCCGGGAATGGCAAACGCCTTCGGCATAATATTGATGACCCAGTTTATGCAGAGCTCGATTCCCGATGCTCTGATGGACGCCGCCCGTATTGACGGCCTGACGGAGTTTGGAATTCTAACTCGTATCGCCTTTCCCCTCTCCAGAAGCGGGATTGCGGTACTGGGAATCATGACTTTCATCAACAGCTGGAATAATTTTCTGGGAGCCTTGGTCATGCTTCCCAATATTCAATCCACCACCTTGCCTGTAGCTCTGTCAAAATTGTTTATGCAGATGGACGGTGACCGCGGTGGTCTAATGGCGGGAACCGTTCTTGCGGTGGTTCCGTTGATCTTTGTGTTTATTGCTTTCAACAAGCAGATCATCTCCGGCCTAGCCGCCGGCAGCGTGAAGGGATAGGAGGAAAACTATGGTAGAAACTGGTAAACGAATCGCCCCCTACGTATTTATTAGTCCCTTTCTGATTCTCTTTGCGGTATTCGGGCTATTTCCGATTTTATATTCAATTACAATTTCTTTCTTCAAATGGACTCTTGCCGGACCTCAGGATTTTCGCGGTATTCAGAACTATATCAGCCTGCTCACAACGGATCCCTTTTTCATAGGCTCCCTGAAAACCACCTTTATCCTGCTTGTCTTTGGCTCTCTGCTGCAGCATGTCTTTGCTATTCCCCTGGCAATCGTACTGAACGACCAGAAGGTGAAGGGGCGTGGTTTTTTCAAAATCATGTACTTTCTTCCCTATATAACGAGTACCGTTGTTATAGCCCTTGTATTCAACCAGCTCTACGAACAGAACTACGGCTGGTTCAACTTTATTATAGAGAACTGGCTGGGTTTGGAAGGGGTGAAATGGATACAGAACCCCGGTGCGATCAAGGCAAGTATTGCAATTATGGTGAACTGGCGCTTTATCGGATGGAATACAATCATCTACCTGGCTGGTCTACAGGCCATTGACAAAGTACTCTACGAGGCGGCGGAGATTGACGGTGCTACGGGTTTTAGAAAACACTGGCACGTTACAGTTCCGCTGCTTTTGCCTATTATATTTTTTGCTGTGTCCATGAGTATCATCGGGGGGATGCAGCTCTTCGAAGAGCCCTTTGTACTGATGAAAGGCTACGAAACGATGGGAGGCCCCAGCAATGCGGGCTTAACCAGCGCCTATTATTTGCTTGGCACTGGTTTTAATTTTAACCGTTTTGGAAAGGCTTCAGCTATAGCTTGGATTCTGTTTGCAATCATTATGGCGATGACCTGGATGAACAAGGTTGTAACCGACCGTTTGCAAAGATAGTGCAGAGTAGGAAGCTTAATATAAATGAGAAAGGGGCTGTCTGAGATTTATCTCAGACAGCCCCTTTGCGTTGCGCGATGGAACGGTGAAAGGGTTATTTGAGGGAGCGAACGCTGCCCCGGACCACCAACTCCGGTTTCATTGTAACTCCGTAGGCCAGGGAATCGTTGTGAGGGCCGAGTCTTGCAAGCATCATCTCGGCGGCAATTTTTCCCATAAGGTATTTGGGGTGATTGAAAGTGGTAAGTCCGGGTGATACGTGGGTGGATTCGGGAATGTTGTCTACCGCAATAACTGAAATATCTTCAGGTATTTTAAGACCATCCTCTCGCAGTGTCTCGTAGGCCTGGATAGCAACTTGATCGTTAAAATAAAAGATTACTGTAGGACGTTCAGCGGACTTTTCCATAATTTGTCGGGTACACCAGGTACCAGGGACCAGTGGCTCATCCTCCTGAGCATATCCGCAGGTGAACTCTTCCTGAAGAGTAAGGCCGGCGGCTTCGAGGCCGGCCCGCAGACCATTGAGCCGCAGTATTCCCGCTTGGTTATCCCGCTTGTATACGCAGCCAACCCTTCTATGGCCTTGTTCAATCAGGTGTTCCGCGGCCATACGACCTATCTGCTCATCATCAAGGGTAATATAGGATGCTGAAAGCCCTTCGATCATACAGTTGGTAGTGATGATTGGGACACCCGCTTTGTTGAGATCGGTGATAAAGCGGTTGCCCGGTGTCACCGACGCACTGGCCATCGGTTCCACAATCAAGCCGGAGATTCCCTGATTCAACATACGGCGAATTGATTCTCTCTCCTTTTCCGGATCATAGTTTCCGTTGGCCAGGATCATCGTATACCCGCCGCGGTACAGCCCGTCCTCTACCCCGTGAATAAGCTCCGGATAGATCGTGTACATCAGGGAACTGTTAATAATGCCGATAGCCCGGGAGGGTGGGGTTTCGGCGGTATCACCGAGAAACACTGTGCCCCGTCCGGGGGTACGCTCAATACGATACTTTTTCGACAGCTGTTCGAGGGCGTGTCTAATTGTATTTCTACTGACATCAAGAGTACGGGAGAGCTCGAGTTCTCCCGGAAGGACTTCTCCTGGTGAAACTGTTCCGTCGAGAATAAGCCGTTCTATGTAATCGCTCGCTTTCTGATGTTTTGTTGACATAGTTAACACTATAACAGAAGGAACAAATGAAATCAATTGTTTAAACAAATAGAGTTGCTACCAAACAAAACCTGACGGAAGAGTACTTCTAAGTGCCGCCCCTTGGTTTACTGCGGTCGGTGGGCTCGGCGGACAGGGGGTCCTCCGGCCAAAAGTGTTTGGGGTAGCGGCCGCGCAGCTCCTTCCGTACCTGCGGGTAGGTTTGCTGCCAAAAGGAGTGAAGGTCGCGGGTTACCTGCACAGGCCGCCCGGCGGGGGATAGAAGTTCGACCTCCACCGGAACCCCTGCTACCCGGGGTGTAGTCGGAAGACCGAAGAGCTGCTGAATACGGGCGGCCAGGATACAGCGGCCCCCCTCGTAGCGCAGCCGCCGATGGGTTCCTGAAGGCAGGGTCAGCTGCTCCGGGGCCAGCTGGTCAATTTTGTGCTGAAGCTCCCAAGGCAGCAGCGAACGCAGTGCCTGGGCCAGGGGCAACTCTTTCAGGGAGCTCTGTTTCAGCCTGCGTGGCAGGAAAGGTCCCAGCCACTGCTCAAGCCTGTTTCCCAGGGTCTCGTCGCTCACATCCGGCCACTTTTCACCCTGTACCTCCCGAAGAAAGGCTATTCGCCGGCGCAGATCATCGGCCCCGCGGCTCCAGGACAGGCGGCCAAGCCCCTCCTTTTTCAACAGCTCCACTTTAAGAAGCTCCAAGAAGGCCTCCCGGGGAGCGGACAAGTCCGCGGGGGCAATTGGGGTAGAGGAGACCAAAAGGCCGCCCGCTTGTTCCGTGTCTTTAGTTCCTCCCAGGATTTTGAGCCGGCGGGCTCGGAGCAAGCCGCTTTCATCGATGCTCAGCTGCTCCTGCTGCCGGGCATGTTCGGCAATAAAGGCCTGAACTTCCGCCTCCGACAGGGCCGCTGCCAGGTAAATTAGCCCTTCCCGCTGCCCGCGGTGCAGAGCCCCGGCCACAATCCACTCCGGGGCGAAGCCGCGCTGCCCCTCGATAAGGCGTGCCTCCGGCCCGCTTGCCAGCCGGTATCTGCCCTGTTCGGTTCGCCGGGCAATTCGGTCCGGATACGCCCCCAGCAGCAGCCAGCCGGGAGAACGGCCGGCAGTACTGTTTTTTGGGAGGGTTCCGGAGGTTTTAGGGCTTGCAGCGGGTGGGTGAGCGGGGCTGTCGGCACAGTTGTGGCCGGAGGCCAGGCGCTCGAGCCGCTCCGCCTCCTGCAAAACGCGTTCCGCCGGCCCCCGGGAAAGGTCACGGGAAAGATCAGACTTAGGTGCGTCGGTGTCCCCGGCTTGCTGAAGCAGCTCTACCCGCAGTCCCAGGTCGGCCCCGTAGGTATTGCGCAGCTCCGGCCGCAGTGGATCGCCGTGCTCCAGAATAGCAGCTGTGAGGGCTGCGGTATGTATACTGTTGTGTGTGGCCGCCTCGGTTAGCATGGACGCCAAACGCGGTGCCACCGGCATGCGGGCCATGGTCGAGCCCTTGGGGGTGGGTACGCCCTTCTCATCGATGGCAGCGAGTTCCCGCAGAAGCTCCAGCGCCTCTGCGCGGCGCTCGGCATCGGGCGGGTCTGGCCAGGGGCAGGAACTGCCCTGGGTGTCTCCCCATACCGCCAGGGTCAGGAACAGCCCGGAGAGGTCGGCCTGCTTGATTTCCGGTGGGTCGAACTCATCCAGACGCTCGTAGCTCTCCCACAGGCGTATCACTGTTCCCGGGCCCAGTCGGCCGGCCCGTCCGGCCCGCTGGGTGGCCGAAGCGACACTAATGCGCACGGTCTGCAGCCGGGAGAGGCCGGTATCCGGATCCCAGCTAGTGCGGCGGCGCAGGCCTGAGTCTACTACGCAGCGGATACCCTCGATGGTCAGGCTCGTTTCGGCAATATTGGTGGCAATTACAATTTTACGTCGACCCGACTTAGGGGGCGCAATAGCCCGGGACTGTTCCTGGGGACTCAGACGCCCGTAAAGGGGGTGCACCTCTACCCCTTCGGGGAGCTGAGAGGCATGCAGGGCCGAGGCTGCCCGGCGTATCTCCGCCTCTCCGGGCAAAAAGAACAGAATGCTTCCCTGGTTTTCATTGATCCAGCGGCGGCACTCTTGGGTCCCATGCTGTTCGAGCTGGTCGGCCGGAGCGGGGCGGTAGTGAATTGTGAGCGGATGGAGGCTGCCCTGGGCCTGCAGCACAGAAAAGGGGTCGGCGGAAAACTGTTCAGTGTTAAGGGTGGCCGACATTACCAGCAGTCGCAGGTCGGGGCGAAACAGGTCGCGGCACTGCCGGGCAAGTACGCAGGCCAGGTCTGTGGCCAGGGATCTTTCGTGAAACTCGTCCAGAATAACCGCCGCTGTGTCCCCCGCTTCGGGGTCCTCTAATAGCCGCCGGGTGAAAATTCCCTCGGTCATTACGATGATATCCGGGTTTTTGGGCAGCGAGCGCTCGTAGCGGGTAATGTAGCCTATACGGGTCTGTCCGTCGCCGAGCTCCTTGAGCCGGGCCGCCAGGGCACGAACTGCCGGGCGCCGGGGCTGCAGCAGTAGTATTGTCCGCCCCTGCCGCCACGCTGCATCCAGCAGAAAGAAGGGAACCAGTGTCGATTTTCCGCTGCCCGGGGGGGCCTCGATTACCGGAATCCGCTGTTCCTCAAGCTTTTGCTGAATGGCCGGTCGCAGAGAGAGCACCGGATAGGCGGGCAGTTGTGCTTCTTTGTTGTACATAACCGCTCCAGTGTACCCCACAAGCCCACAGCGTTTGAACCACTCAGGAACTTTTTAATATTTCCATGGATTGGCGGCTTCATCAGAGTTACATTCTACTTATAAGGAGCATACAATGCACAAAACATATATCTACTGGCTGGTGATGCTGTTCGTTTTCCTGCTGGGACCCGTATTTCACGGAGCTGCCTTGGGCGGACGGGAGGCTGAAGAAGAGGGTCCGGTTCTTACAGAGGAAAATTCACGGGAGATAGTACTGTATATGATTCATCCGGCACCGGGAACCTCTGCGGTGGCCGCAGTCCCGCGCCCGGCGGGGCAGGCTGCCTGGTACTTGTTCCAGAGAGTCGAAACCTCCGGCGGAAGGGTTCGAGTGACTGGGGATAGACAGCTCTCCGGCCCGATTCTATCCCGGGATATGAGCGGTCTTACCGGCGAGCTCCGGCTCAGCCGCTTCAGAATGACCTTGGAGCCCCAGACACAACTATCCTACCGCAACCCTCGGGAAGTGCAGGTGAACTTTGATCTGGATGATATGCTGAACGGGAGCAGGGTGGAGCTGCAGCCGGCCCAGCAGGCGGTGGTACAGGCCGCCCGGTCGGTGGATGCCGGCACCTCTCTGATGCGGGTAAAGTCGGTATCGGTTGAGGGCGACAGTTGGTCAGCGGTGGTGGAGGTGGCCGACCCTATTCAATAAAGCCTGCTACTAAAGCCTGGAGGTGGGGGAATCGGAAAAACTGGGGCAGTAGGGTACCCAATGCCTGTTCCTCGATGCCGAAAGTCAACGTTTTGAGGAGCCAAATTTGAGTGACTTACGGCATCGAGCTCAAGCTCTTTTGCCTGCCTTCTCCCGCCACTTATTCTCACGACTTATTCTCGCTAGATTGGAATTACCGTGGGATGACCGCCGGCTTCCACCACTTGCGTATCCATAGCGTAGACCTCGCGTAGAGCAGGGGGGCTTATTATTTCTCTGCCCCCGGCAGCGTAGATTCGGCCATCCTTGAGCAGGAGAAACTTGTCGGAATAGCGGAGGGCCAGGTTGATGTCGTGCATACTCATTACCGCTGCCCGGGGAGTGGCGTGAATAAGGGATTGGATCTTTTTCATAAGACGGTGCTGATTGCTTATGTCCAGGCTGCTGGTGGGCTCGTCGAATAGGATTGCCCGGGGCTCCTGAGCCATAGCCCGGGCAATTTGGACCAGCTGGAACTCCCCGCCGCTTATTTCGTCGGCGTAGCGCAGCGAAAGATGTTCCAGCCCCAGCATCCGAAGCGCCTCCATCGCCTGCCGATGGTCTTCCTTACCGGGGCTCCACTTGAAATGGGGTTTTCGTCCCAGTAGTATCAGGTCGTACACCTTTATGCTGGAGACTTCGCCCTGCTGGGGGACCCAGCCCATCTTTCCGGCTATCTTCCTGCGGCTCATCTCCCGGGCATCTTTTCCGTCGATAAGAACAGTTCCGCCCCGGGGAGAAAGGATCCGGTTGAGGCATTTGAGCAGCGTGGTTTTTCCTGCTCCATTTGGTCCGAGAATGGAAAGTATCTCTCCCTCATGAACCGACAGAGCTACATCCCGGATGATTGGAACACTCTTATAGCGAAAGTTCAGTCCGTCGACCTGTAGAATCATCTTTTCCCCCTGGCGACGAGTAGATATATAAACAGGGGACCCCCTAAAAGTGAGGTAAGTATTCCCACCGGCAGCACCATCGGGGACAACACCGTTCTGGCCGCTGTATCAGCTGCAAGCAGGACAATTGCCCCTATCAGGGGTGAGGCGATCAGCAGAAAGCGGTGATCGCCCCCCAGAATGCGCTTGGCTATATGCGGGGCGAGCAGACCGATAAAGGCGATAATTCCGAAAAAGGCGACAATAACTGCCGAAAGGAGGGATGCGGCGGCCATACCGGCAACCCGGACGGCTCCGGTTTTCACGCCGAGCCCTTTCGCCGCCTCTTCCCCCGTATCGAGCACATTGAAGTCCCAGCGGTAATAGAGAAACAGCAGACTGAGGGGGAGCAGGGTGAGCGCGGTAATCGTGAGCACGTGCCAGTCGGCACGGCCCAAATCTCCGAAACTCCAGGATACTATGCTTGCCAGCTGTATACTGTCGGCCAGGTACTGCATAAGGGTGAGGCCGGCGGAGAAGAGCGAGCCTATGGCTATTCCTGCCAGGACAATACTCTCGGCGGAGATTTTGGTTAATACCGCCAGCAGGAGGATGGCCATGGTGGAGAGCATGCAGAAGAAGAAGGCGGACAAAGCGACGGCGTAGCTGTTGTTGATGAGAACGGTAGAAGTAGTGCCGGTGCCCGCATCGAAAAACACGATTGCAAAGGAGGCGCCGAAGGCCGCGGCACTGGAAAGACCCAGGGTATAGGGTGAGGCCAGGGGATTGCGGAGGACCGACTGCATCACCGTACCCGAAAGGGAGAGTCCCGCTCCCGCCAGCAGAGCCGCAATTATTCGCGGCATCCTTACCTCCCAGACGATCCTTCCCGGCCCGGAGGCCTCCAGCCGCAGGAGCGCCGACAGCACCTCCCGTAGAGGAATACGGATAGTTCCTGCGGCGGCAGAGATGATCAGCAGCAGCAGCAGTATAAATCCGACAGCAGCCAGGAAAATAATCTTGCTTGTAACGTAGCGTTTGTAAAGGGTCTGTACGGAGTTCGATGTGCTGCGCTGCATGGCTTAGTTAAACCAATCTACCCGCCCAAGTCCGGCTTTCTGACGGGTTACGACGGAATTGTAATCCAAGCTTTTGTTGAAAAAGAGTTTCCATATCTCCTCGGCCTTCCGCTGTACATCTACATCACTGTACAGCTGCGGATAGAGGACCTTGCCGACATAGTAGACATTGGCCAGCTGGTTCTCCCAGTTAGTTCCGTAGTATTTGTACACCAGGGTGGTATACACCTGCCGCTTGGCAAACGCGGGGACCTGTTCTTCCAACACCTTCCGGTGCTGCATAAATCCGGATTTGGACAGGTTTACATTGGCCGCATCGATGAAGGCATAGTCCGGGGTGGCGGCAATGAGATCCTCCAGCGAGGTCATATAGGGCTGGCGGTTACCGGCAGGATTGCTGGGCATTACGTTTTCGCTGCCGGTGAGGTCGAAGGGGAGGTAATCGCCGGTGGTTCGCAGAAGATCGGCGGGGCCGTAGAACATCATGCCTCCGGCATACGCCCGCTTGGGGGTCTCGACCTGGGCGGCCCGGTTCTCGATATCTGTAAGTGCCGCATCAATCCCTTCAATCAGCTCTTCGGCCCGATTCGCTTTGTCCAGCACTTTGCCCAGACTCCTGAGCTGCTGGTAAAACTGCTGCGGATCGTACAGCTCGACATCGGCATTGACGGCAAACACCGGTATGCCCAAAACCGACTGCAACTGATTCAGCTCACCCACATCCACCGTGGAGGCGATGATAATATCCGGGTCGGCCGCGATTATCCCTTCATGATTCTCTTTGCTCCCAATACTCGGAAGCTCCTTTAGCCCGGGATAGGCCAGGCGGTAGGTGGCCAGAGGAAAAAAGGTATGCACTGTCTTTTCACGGCCATGGCCCTGATCCTCCACGGCAATTACCTTATCCACCGCATCTAAATAACTGATAAGCCGCAAAGAGCCCGCTTCCAGGGCAACTATACTGTCTATTTTTTCAGGGACTGAGACTGTCCGCCCCCGCATGTCCGTAATTTCAAAAAACTCCCCGCTTGCGGGTGCTTCCTGCTGTGCCATTGCAAACAGCCCCGCATTAATGCAGATGAACAGAAGGACAAAAAGTATTTTACCGATAGATCTATAAGCCATTGCAAAACCTCCGCTGAGTTGGTAGTAACACGAAAAGTTAAATACGTGCCACTTACGGGAAGGCTACAGGGGATCGTTTTCCCTGTCAATGCGGTGCTCTTGTTGTTTTGTGAGTACTTTCTGCAGTTCATCGGTAGCGGCGATAGTCAGGTCTCCGATTACTTTTCGGCTGGAAAGCAGTTTCTCCGCCCAGGCATGCACTTCTTTGCCCTTGCCTTGCACAATCAGAACCTTCACGCACACCTCTTTGTCGGCGTGCAGCTGGAGGTTGGCGGTAATTTTGACGGAAGGAAAAGACTCCACCGATACCCGGGGCAGGCCGCTTTCGTAGTGGTACAGCAGGGTCAATGTTCCGATTACCTGGTGCTCTTCATCTCCGGCGTGGGTGTTGACGAGTTCCTGCCTGACCAGCCCTCGTAGGGTTTCCGAGCGGTTCGGGTGGCCCTTTTCACGGGTCATCTTATCCAATAGTTCCACCAGATTGCTGTCCATAGATACCCCGAAGCGAATAGTCTCTCCCATACATCCTCCTGGACCACAATACTACCATGGATGGGGAGGTTATATAAACTACGGATATAGTGGGCCTGGGCAGGCGGGCAACACGGATGGGCGCGGATTGCGGGGGAACGAGAGTCACTCGGGTCGGCTACCGGCGTTGGCCGGACGGGTTTGGGCGGGAGGCACCGGCGCGCAGCGCAGAGGCCTCCCGGCCGGGCAGCTCCGGCCGTCTATAAGATTGCATTTTTTAAAAAATTTAAATTGGAAGGTAGCGGACTTTGTTGCCGCAGTAGTCGAGGAACTTTTTGAAGTCGGTGGTTGAGATGGTGAGGGTGGCGGTGTTGATGTTGGGGTGAAAGCTGATGTGGCTGTGGTCCATGAGGCTGCGGTCGATGATGACCTCGACGAGGCGGTCGGTGTCGTTGATGAGGCCGAAGCCCGAGACCGAGCCGGGGGTGAGGGCGAGGTACTTTTCGAGGCGGCGCGGGGAGGCGAAGCTGAGGCGGCTTGAGCCGAGCTGTTGCTGAAGGTTTTTCAGGTTGACCTGTTTGGCATGGTCGACGATGACCAAATAATGGCGCTTGCCCTTGTCGTTACGCAGAAACAGGTTTTTAGGATGGGCCCCGCGGATGTCCTGCCAGTGCCGGAGGGCCTCATCGACGGTGTATACGGCCGGATGGGAGTGCAGTTCGTAATCGATCCCCAGCTCTTCGAGTAGATTGTAAACCCTGTGTTCTGTTTCCATAATACTGCTCCGCCTTTTTAACTATTTCCTGAACAGGATATCCGCAGCGGGCCCTTCTGGCAAGGCTTTTATTCAGCTGTCACGGCCGCGCCTATTTCCAGGATCCGGCCGGCGCCGCCCTCGACGTAGGCGTCCGGATACAAGCGCTGGATGGCTTTTTTGTGGCGGGTGCAGTGGGTGGCGCATATCAGCTGAAGGCCCTCCAGGCTTTCGGGGCGGGTTCCGTGCAGACCTCCGATAATACCGTAGACTTTGCCGAATTGCGAGGCAGCGCTGAGGATGGCCGCCATATCCGGATGAGAACAGCCGGCCACAATGATAATGCCCAGCTGGGTTTCTACACACAGGGATTGCTCTATGCTCTGTAGCTCGCCGGTGGAGTGGATTCCATCGTAGAGAGTACGGGGCTGGGGGACCTGGATGACCTTGGAGGCCCGTTTTGCGCCGCGAAATGAGGGCGGGGACCAGACTGTGACTTCACGGTTCTGCTTGAGGAAGGCCGGCAGTCCGCCGGTGTGGTCGAAATGGGCGTGGGAGATAAAGATATCGTCTATTTCTTGAGGATCGATGCCGAGGCTTCGTATGTTGGACAGCAGCAGGGCGCCTCGGGTGCCGGTGTCGAAGAGAATGCGCCGGCTGTGGGCTTCTACCAGGGCGGCAAAGCCCCAGTTCGACTTGAGATCCCCTCGAAAGGCGGTGTTGTCGTAGATAATAGTTACTTTCATAGTTTTGCTCCCTGTGTTCTGAAGGGTGTCGGCGGAGACCGCGGGGGTTGTTATCAGACTTTATAGTACCACGGATGGGGAGGTTAAATAAACTATGGGTGCTGTCAGCGTACACTGCAAAACAAAAATAAAGAGCGCTGGTAAAATTTTTCATATTTCACCTCCTCATGGAGATACTCAATATCAATCGAAGCCCCCTAATCAGAATTTATTCGCGGTTTGATTAAACTCGGTTTGGGGAAGAGAGACTGATTGCAACAGACCGCAAATACCTCTACTATCATGCCCATGAAAGATGCGAACACTATTGGAACGAAAATTAAAAAGACCCGTGAACAGCGGGAGATGGCCGGAGAAATGGCCGCCGAGACAGCGAAGGCAGCGGAGGAGCAGAAGGAGAAGCAGCAGGGACCAGGCCGCGCGGACGAATTAACTAAGAATGTGTGGGTTCTATAAAAACGTCTGGAGAGCGGTACACATAGACCGGTGAAAGGGAAGCGTCGCCGCTCTGAACCTTGCGGTTGGGCTGCAGGCCCGGCAAGGCAAAGGTGTTGCTGATGATTGTCGGCGGTTTTCTTTTCGTGCTCTCCGGTTCTATAAGCTGCGCGAGATCGCACATTCCTTTTGGAAAAAGATACGCTACGATAATATCCGCGTGACTGAGGTCGGCTTTTCGGTAATCGCCGAAGCGAAAGCTGACCCGATCGCATCCGTTTAGCCGGGCGTGCAGAGCGGAAAAGAAAAACGGCAGCGGCGAGTTTTCATAGCCCACCACTTGTGCCTCGGGAATCCTGCGCGCGAGGGCTATCGCAACTCCTCCCCATCCGGAACCGGCTTCGATAATGTATATCGGCTTGCTAACGTCTGCCGAGGCCTGGCCGGGACGGGGCTCTGAGTCGAGCCGGGCGGCCTCTTCGGCGGCACAGCGCACCATCAACGCCGCTGCCCGGCGGGAACTCGGCATCGGGGTAATTCCGTTCCGCCAACCCTGATAGATTACCGAGACTGCGGCGAGGAGTGTGAAGGCTAACAAGAAGAAGTAGATGTACAGCATCGCTGGCCATAGTATAGCAGAGAGGACGCAGGGCCGGAAGGATGGGGGCGTTGGTGCACCAGGATGACCTCCATAAGCTCCGTAGATTGTTTCTATGATTTTTGGATCTATGTTTGCAGTTGGGATGAAATGGAGTTATAATGCAACTATAGTTACAGTAACTATGGTTGCAGTAATGGGGGTTGCAATGAGATTCTATAATAGAGAGGATGACCTACGGGGGCTTGAGGAGCTCTATCGGCAGTGTGAAACCGGCTATGGAAAAATAAGTGTAATTACCGGACGTCGACGGGTGGGAAAAACGGTTCTTGCCAGAAAATTCGCCGATGACAAGAAACATCTCTATTTGTTTACAAGCAAGAAAGCCGAAAGACTGCTTTGCGACGAGTTTAAGGGCGCATATGAAGATTTTCTCGGAGAGAAGCATATCGGTGAAATTCACAGGTTCATTGAGTTGTTTGAACTGTTTCTGCAGCATGGAGCCACCGAACCCTTTGTTCTGATCATCGATGAGTTTCAAGAGTTTTTGAATGTGAATCCGAGTGTCTTTTCTGAAATGCAGAAACTATGGGACGAGTATAAGTTCAAGACAAAAGTGCACATAGTATTTATCGGCTCAATATACTCGTTGATGATAAAGATATTTCAGGATGCGCACGAGCCATTGTTCGGGCGGGCCGATCAAATACTCTATATAAAACCTTTTCAGGCCAGAGTACTAAAGAAGATTCTTGAAGACTATACACACTACTCAAATGAAAATCTATTCTTTCATTATATGATTACCGGCGGAGTTCCCCGCTATGAAGAGGTGTTAATAGAATCGAACAGTTTTTCTAAGGACGAAATACTGGATCAAATCTTCAGAAAAGATTCGTTCTTTATCTATGAAGGAAAACATATTTTGATTCAGGAGTTTGGCCGAGACTACAGCATCTACTTTTCAATTTTGGAGTTGCTTTCGGCCGGCAGAACCTCGCGCAGTGAAATCGAATCAATAATCGAGCGCAGTGTCGGTGGGTATCTCGAGAGACTCGAAACTGAGTATGACCTGGTGGAAAAGGTGAAGCCGGTCGGGAGCAAGAGAGATTCCCGTAACCAGAAATACCGGATAAAGGACAACTTCATTAAGTTCTGGTTTCGGTTTATCTACAGCCATATGACCATGATTGAGGCTGAAAGGTTCGAATATGTAAAAAAGTTGGTAAAAAGAGACCTTTCTACATATGCAGGACCGAGCCTGGAGAAGCTCTTTATCGAGATAAAGGGGTATTCAGATGAGTATGGTCAAATCGGCACCTACTGGGAAAAGGGCAATAAGAATGAGATAGATATTGTTGCGGTGAATGACTTTGATAAAAAAATTACCGTTTCGGAAGTTAAGCTGAACCAAGACAAGATCAATCTTACGTCTCTGCAAATGAAGACTTCGAACCTGCAGAAAAAATACTCCGAATACACCATAGTGGCCGAGGGCCTGGCGCTTGAGGATATAGACCGCTTGCTGCAGGAACAAGAATAATCGCCGCCATCGGTTCTGCAAGGGGAAGGCTGAATGAATTGGTTCCCAAGATCATTCCGTACATTATCATCCACGCCAGGGGAATAAAATAGCCGAATGAGATGCTGCGGACCCTTAAGATATAGTTGCCAAGGACAATTGCCAGAAAGCCCACATGAGGTAATTGTGGCTAGAGCATCGCGGAACTGTTATACTTAGACTGCAACAAATGGAACAGTAGGGGAGGTTGTATGCACTATGTACATTTGGGAAACAGCGGCTTACGGGTTTCGGACTTTTGTCTCGGTACTATGACCTACGGTCATAGTACGGATTACAAGGAGGCCCAGCGCATTGTCTCGGCAGCCCTCGATGCAGGGATTACCTTTTTCGACACGGCTAACGCCTATTCGCTTGGTGAGTCCGAAGAAATGCTCGGCGCTGCCCTAGGGGCACGTCGTCAGGATGTGGTTATTGCAACAAAATTTACTAATCCCATGGGAAACAGCCCAAACGACTCGGGATGGTCCCGTGCTCATATCATGAAGGCAGTGGAGGGAAGCCTCAGGCGCCTCGGAACCGACTATATAGACATCTATTATATCCACCACACAGACAACGAGACCCCGCTTGAAGAAACACTGCGCAGCCTCGATGATCTAGTGCGGCAGGGTAAGATACGGTACATAGGCTGCAGTAATTTTGAAGCATGGAGGCTTGCTGATATTCTCTAGATGACCAAGGATACCGGTTTGGAGAAATGTGTCTGCTATCAGGGGGCCTACAGCCTCGTCATGCGCGATATCGAAGAGGATATTCTGCCGATCATTCGCCACAATAAATTAGGTTTAGTGGCCTATTGGAATCTTGCCGCAGGCTTTCTAACAGGGAAATACAGTCCCGGAAGCCGCGTGGTGCCAGGTTCCCGTTCAGAAGAAGGGTGGATATTTCCGTACGAACGGTTCAATGCTCGTGCGGACGAAATACTCCAAATGCTCCTCCAGACTTCTGAAGATCTTGGCTGCGAACCGGCAGCGGCGGCGATTGCCTGGGTCAAAACCCATCCTGAAGTCACCTCGAACCTCATAGGTGCAAGAACTCTGGAACAGTTCGAAAAGAACATACAAGCCGACGGACTCACACTGCCCCAGGAGAGTGTGGATAAGCTCAACCAACTGTCCGCTCTTTCGCCTCGTTATCCTCACTGGATGGAAGCGCAGCAAAAATCGCGACGTGATTCTGCGATCAAGCCAACTTCAGGCTGAGTAAACCCGGAATCAGAAGTACCGTATCGGATCTACCGGGAATCGGATGGTAAATTTCGGAGAGGGTTTTTTTTCTAATTCAAGAGTTCCCTCTAACTGCCTTACAAGGATAGATATCAGCTTTAAGCCTGAGGTCTCCGTATTCTCTATATCAATATCTTCGGGAAATGGATTTCCACTATTCGAAAGGCTGAGGATGTGGAACTGATTGTATTTATCTTCTGTGAGGCCAACAGTAAAAATGGCTTCCTCGGAGGTAAAGCCGTATTTAATTGCGTTGGTGGCTATCTCGTTTGCTATTAAGCCTAAAGATATAGCAGTTTTTGTGGGAATGCTCAGCTCTTCGATCTTATTGACTATTCTTACGTTCCGGTCGGTGCTGAAGGAGAATATGGTCTGTAAAAGCTCTTGGAAGTATTCTCTTACCTCGATTCTGTCTAATTCAGTGTGATGCTGGAGCTTCTCATGTACCAATTGAATCGCATGAATTCTGTGTTTCAGATCACTTAGATCAGCTTCAATTTCCGAGTCTTTTAAGCTGATAAGAGAAGAGACCATGGAGAGGTTGTTTTTTACCCTATGGTTGAGTTCTCTCATGAGGAAGTCCTTTTGTTCAAATGCCTTTTGGAGGGCTTCTTGAGTTCGTTTACTCTCGGTGATGTCCTGTGCTGTCCCCACCATTCGCACAGCACGACCTGTATCCTGATCAAACTCCACTTCCCCGAGGGCTTTAATGTATCTAACTTCTCTGTTATCCGCCCTAATTATTCTGTGTTCAATATTGTAGGGTATTCCTTTTTCTTTTGCCTCAGAGAAGGCTTTTTCAATATACGGGGCATCTTCCGAGTGTGCAATTTTAATCAGCTTGGATGTATCTAAATCGTTGGTCACAACTCCATGGATTTTTTTCCATTGTTCTGAAAAATACCAGGTATCATGAACAATATCCCACTCCCATGAACCGAGGTTCGCTATCTTTTGTGCCTCTTCCAGTAAAGTAGACTTTCGAGCAAGAGTCTTTTCCGCTTGCTTGCGTTTGGTAATATCACGAACACTCGATACCACGAACTTCTTTTTCCCTTCAGTATAGAGATACGCGCTCACCTCTATCGGAATAATAACCCCATCTTTTCTTATATTCTCGGTTTCAAAGGTAAGATGTTTTTTACGCATTAGCTCTTGGGCATGCAGATGCATTGCCTTTGCGCTGCTCTCCGGCAGTACGCTTTGGGCAGACATGTTTAGGAGCTCTTCGCGGCTGTACTGCAATAGAGTAGTTGCCTGTTCGTTTACCTCGATATTTTTGCTTGGCAGATTGTTCTCTCCTATTTCATGGACGAAGATGGCGTCATTCGAATAATTAAACAGCAAACGATATTTTTCTCTGCTTTTTTCCGCCTGACTGCGCTCGGTAATGTCCATGGCGGTAAAGGTAACCCCTAAGGAGATATCGGCCGGATGAATGGGGGATGAGGCGAGGAGAACTTGTATAACCGTACCGTCTTTTTTCTTCCAACAGGTTTCAACGCTTCCACTGCCCTGTGCATTTATCTGCCGGTACTTCTCTGAGCCCACGTACTCAAAATCCTCCTGAGACGGATAGAGTATTCTGGCGGGTTTTCCTATGAGATCCTCGCGGGAGTAGCCTGTCATACGGCAAAGTTTTTCGTTCGCCTCTACTATGATTCTTTTTTTCCGGCCTCGGACGACCCCTATACCGGTTGGGGCGGCTTTTAATATGCTCGCGATTTTATCTCTGCTCTCCATTAGTGCCGCTTCCGCCTGTTTTTGGACCGATAGGTCACGGCCTATGACCAGGGTCGCGGGAGAGGAGTCGAAGGTGATCGGTATGGAGGTTGATTCACAGCAGATGGTTTTGCCGTCTTTACGAAGGATGGTTATTTCTTGAGCAGGATTTGAGCAGCCTGCTTCGACTTTTTCCATTCGCTCTTCGATTCTCTGCAGCGAGTCATCGGCAAATGTATTCTGTATTGGAGTGCCTATGAGCTCCTGGGAAGATGAATACCCCAAAAGCTCCGCCGCATTAGGGTTGCTGTAGACATACTTGCCATCTTGAACCACGAGTATAGAGATTGGTGCTGAACGCAGCAGCAGATCGTACTGTTCCCGCTGTCGGTCGAGTGCCTCCTGCATACGCTTGGATTCGGTGATATCCTGGACATGGGTTACGAAGTGAATAGGCTTTCCCTCTGAGTCACGCAGAAGCATGCTGTTGATATCGGTCAACACTACATCGCCATTTTTCCGGATGTAGCGCTTGGTGAACTCTCTGCGGTCTACCTTCCCGTCGAGCATCATTTTCATCTGATTGACACTCATCTCGACATCTGCCGGGTGGGTCAATTCTGAAAAATTGACCGAATAAATTTCCGCTTGTGAATACCCGAGCATTGATGCAAAGGCCTTATTTAACTGCAGGAGTTCTCCGGAGGGGGAGGTGAGAACCATTCCGACGGAGGTATACTCGAAGGCTTTTCGGAATTTGTTTTCGCTTTCCCAGAGTCGAAAGGCCATTCTGATGGAGGCAATCAGCACCGTCTCACCGGAGTTTTTAACGATATAGCCGTAGGAGGTAATGCCCTCAGTCTTTTCTACTACCGCCGGCTCGGTGTGGGAGGAGAGAAATACAACCGGCAGATCGCGGGTCTCTAGTATTCTCTCTGCGGCTTCGGTTCCGTCGATTCCCTTGCCCAGGTCGATGTCCATGAGGATAAGGGCAATGTCGGAATCTGAGGCCGCTGCTTTGACGGCTCTCTCGCCGCTGTGGACAGTGCTTACCTCGAAGCCGTGCTTCTCCAGCATCCGGGCTTCGGACATTGCGATAATGGCCTCATCTTCGACTAACAGAATCTTCCTGGACACTACACACCTTCTTCGGCTGCACTCGGGGGATACACCCTATTCTAAGGGGCGCGGTGTCAACTATCAAGATAAGAAAGAGTATATATTTTCTACGGATATCTTCTACCTGGAATGCTCTTCCATAAACGCGAGGGAGGTCTGGATAATCGCGGTTGTCTCAGGTGGACACTCAACTCCTCGGCAGTCAAATGCATGATCACCAGGGTGTATATGGTATTCGACAGCCGATCCCCGCGCCTGCAGCTTCTCCACGAAACGGTCAATCATATTGCCGTCCGCCCACACATCCTTTGCAGCTTTAACTACATACAAAGGAATAGTAGTATCAATATCCGAATAAGCCATCATGTCTCCATAGAGCAGCACCTCGAAAATCGGCCGTTTTCCTGCAAAGTCAGCATTGCCGGTCCGCATCATTTTTATCGCCGATATACAGCTGTTGGAACAAGTCCATACACCGAAACGGTCCGAATCAACTCCGTAGACACTCCCGTTTTGCTTTAGCCATTCTACTACCTCAATCAAGCTCTCCTCGGTACTGCTGCCGGTTTCGTAGGTAACTGCCACCAAACCTTGTTCGGAAATTAGCTGTGCCCATCCAAGAGCTTGATTGGTCCACATGTATGGACGGCCAATCTCTCTGCGGTTTTTCACATCGGATTGTGCACCGTTTACAATTAATACCGCCGGCCGGGGTTCAGCAAAAAGCATATCGGGTGGGTAGTAAAAATCAATGAGCAGCTTGTCCGAATAAGTGGTAGAGGCTACGGTCACTCCGGTTTCTTCATGCACGCCAAAAACCTTTCCTGACGAATAGTCCGGTCCATTCTGAAAGACAGCCTCTTTATGTGTGCTCATCGGAATGACATTCGGTTCAGCTGCAATCGGTATGGGCACTAGAATTGTAACCAGTAAAACAAATAGAAGAGTGGTAGGAAGCCTTTTCATATTTCACCTCCTCATATAGATACTAAAGACCAATCGAAGGTGCATACAATATTATATACCCGATAATGCCCTATCTGAAAGGCCGATGTATCAATAGTTAAGTAAAAATTATGATGTACACACGTTTGCAAGACGCCGATATTTGCACCATAAAAGTAAAATCAAAAAGGAGATAAAAATGAGTGTAAACAAAAAAGTGTTGCTATTATCAATGTTTATTACGGTTCTAGCGGGGTGTACTACAGTGCAGTCTACAGACGTAGAAAAGAGGGATAATCTAAATACAGCTTGGGACATAGATTATGGGCAGCCGAAAAAGTATATCGATCAGGGAGCCTGCACACACATAGATCCGCAATTCTATAATGAGTTGGATGCAATCGGAGAGATCTCTACCATTGAAGATCTTCACAAAATATACAGATATGTGTTCGATGAATACGCCCACCCTTCGGAAGCCGGCTATGAGCAGGACCCGCTGCAGCGGGTTGAACAGATCAAAACAAATAAAATACTCGAGTTGAAAATCCTGAGCGGTGAGTTATCTTACGCCACATTGATGGCGAGTATTCTCCGCTATAAAGGTGTACCTGCGCTTGTGGCTCACGGCATGGCGATTGGAGGTTCACTGGATATCAATCCTCGTTCAGATTATACTTTTGTTGAAGCTTATATTGAAGGCAGCTGGATTCTCATGGATCCTACCAACAGAGATAAACCTGCTCGAATTGAAGAGAACTATGATTTTTCATATCCTGTAGTTGCTTTCGAAAAAACCGACCTTGAATCTCGTTATGGAGAGCAGATTGGTTATTATATTGTGGCGAAAGGGCTTGATTTGGTTGATAGCGGGTATGATTCTCAGGAAGCGCTTGAAAATATCAAGGAGGTACATGAAGAGTATATACAAAGCAATTTTGCTCCTGAATCTTCCGAAAAGAGCGAACCGCGGCCCTCTCGTGAGCCGGAGATAGAAACTCTGAATCTTACAAAAGATGAAGTGCAGAAGATAATTGAAAACAAGTGGGGCATTGATTACAGCCAGCCTAATCGCTATTTGCAGCAAGGTCCGCAAACTCGAATACCGAGTGAGTACCAGAAAGAAATTGATAATATCCTGGGTCCGGTAGAGAATATCGGTCAGTTAGTTAAGTTGTACGACTACATACATAGCACTTACCGAACTGAAGCAGCCGGCGGACGATACATCGGTACAATGACAGTAGAACAGATTTTAAAAGAAAAATTTCTTACCGGATGTCATGATCATGGTTTGTTTGTGGCAAGCATACTCAGGCACAATGGGGTTCCGGCTGTCATTGTTGACGGTGTAGACCTGAACTTTGTTGAGAAATACCCGAACCATGATGGGTTTGGCGGACATGTGTATGTGGAGGCATTTATTGACGGGGAGTGGGTTTTGCTGGATTCAACTAACAGCCGCTACGTTCCCGACTACGATTACACCGACCCGGTGATAAATGAGTTTGAAAACAGGAATGCCCCTGAACACCTTGGTAAATTTGTCATGTTTAAAGGTCTCGACAGCAATTCTTACGGGGTCGATTCGCACGAAGATTTAATCAGTTATTTAATTGCCTATGCTGAATACCTGAATGATGAATACCAAGTTGAACATTATTTCGAGAATTATCCGAAGCCGGAGAGTCTCAACATCCCGGAATAAAACTACTGATTTATGGTGGTTACGCAGGGAAGCCGAGCCGCACGCTTTGCATGCGGCTCGGCTATGCATCCGGGGTTATACCACCGCGCCGTTCCATCGTATTCGAAGGTCAGAGTGAGGCGACCTGTACTACCTGCTTCCGATAACGCGGAGGCCTTTGGGCGGAGTGTTTGGGGTGGACGGTTGGGTGGGGTTTTCGTCCTCTTTCACTGTAACGGTTACCTTGGCGCTGTCCGTCTGCCCTACATCATCGGTAACCGTGTAAGTAACGGTGAACGTCCCGGCGGTACTAAAGGTCACCAATCCAGGATCCTTTAAGGTACTATGTGTTGTTCCGTCTCCGAAATCCCAGGCATGGATGAGGCTTGAAACATCATCATCCGAGTGTGCTCCGGCAAAGGTGACCGTCTTCTTTTCATCGATGGTCACATCCGATGCCGGGCTTATAATCTCGGCGGTGGGCGGGATGTTGAGGTCGATTGGATCGGGATCAATATCTGTTAAATTTGTGTCCTGACTCTTGATGGATATATCAAGATTTGTGGTCGAAGACAGGCTGAGGGTGAGTATCCAGTTTTCATCAGTAGTTACAGTTCCTTTTGACATAGGCAATCCTGAATCCGGATTCTTATATATTTCCAGGATGTATTCCCCCGGATTTAATGAGTTTTCTTCGAGAACAATTCGCTCGCCCGTACTCCCTGATCCGCCCTTATCGAAGTCTTCCGGAGGGGACAAAATATCATCTGAAGAATCAGGATAAGTAAGGAGAAAACTCGGCGTCTCGACTGTCTGATTGGTGTCAACGGAAAGCACGAGATGGTGAATTCCCTCTCCTGATGGTGCAAAAAAATACACTTCAAGCGATGAAACAGCTGTTGCACTGTAGCTGTGATCCTGACTCCACAGTGGCTGGCTAAAAAAGAGGCAACAAACTACCACTATAAATAGTGATTTCTTTTTCATATTTACTCCTTTATTCAAAATGCAGGAAGACCGCCGCACCTGCATCGGTTGCTTCGGTATCATCACCCGGCAGACCGACTAATGCGTAATTACCATCAACGGCGACAGACACGCCCGGATCAGCAATTAAAATGGAGCCCTGATCACTGTCGTTCCATACAAAACGCTGCAGCTGCACCCATTCGCCTTCATGAAGAAAAAATGTATAGAATGCTCTTTGCGTATTCGAATTATATCGAGGAGCGCTGATAACAAGCTGCTGTTCAGAGAGGGATAGTGTAGCCCCGAATAGATCGGCTGCGGCTCCTCCCGCGGCCTGTATTTTCTGAGCTTCAAGCCAGTTGGTGCCCTCCTTTTCAAAGTAATAGACCGAGCTCACATCTGGAGCAGCAACCGTAACCCCGGTATCATTAATTGCTACGGAACTCCCAAAAAGGACAATGCCGGTTTCATCCGGACAGAGAAGTGTTTCCCGTTTGTACCAGGTGTCACCGGAACGTTCATATATGTATGCAGCACCGAAATCCGTATTTTGCCTGTAAGCTCCTCCTATCAGATAGTCGCCTTTGATCGCCACAGCACATCCATAAAAATCACCACTACTTGTGTCATCGGGCCCGACTTCATTTTGAAATCCCCAATTGTCAGTTCCGCCCTGATTCCTGTAGAAAACATAAGCCGACCCCTCATTAGAATTGAAGCCGTAGTCAGCCGTGACAATGTAATCTCCATCGATGTCCACCGCCGATCCAAAAACCTCAGGTGAACCTGAAGGACTTACAATGGTCTTTGTCTCATTCCAATCCGATCCGTCCCATTGGTAGATATGGACCGCTCCTCCTCCGCTCTTTCCTATAGCACCAACCACCGCGTATGAACCGGATATCGCTACAGAATAACCAAAAGAATCACCTGCACTGCCTGTCAGCCGGGTCTTTCTCTTCCAAGTTCCATTCTCGAGGTGGAATATGTAGGCCGCCCCCTCTCCGGAACTACCTTCATACAGAGAACCGATAATGGCCCTTTTCCCATCTATATCAACCGGATTACCGGGAGAAGTCGATGTATATCCCCCGAAGATGTAGTCTTCACCCGCATAGATCCCTGCTGTTACAGTCTGCTTGATTTTCCACTCCGACGCGCCGCTGATGGCCTTGTATGATTGCCGCATCAGCGTATCCTCGCAGGCTGTGAAGAGCATCACCACCGCTGCAGCTGTAAAAATAACGCTCACCAGGCCGGCTGTTTTTCCGTATATTTCATTTTTCATTTTTTTCATCACTCTTCCTCCCATACGGGGGTGCTACGTACGCCCGCGGCATCCGATGCACGGCCTGAGCCGCCGCCCCCTTCCAGGTCCAGGTAGGCGTACCTGGAGGCGAGGTTCGGAGCAAGGTCTTTGAGCCTGGTATAAGATACCGACGCTTCCTCGTAGTTGCGCAGTTCGTGCTGGACCCTGGCCAGTCCCAGGAGTACGGTGGCGTGGTTTGCGCGAATACTTTCTGCCCGTTTGTAGTATTCCTTAGCCTGGGGGTAATCACCGTTCAGGAAGGCGAGCATCCCCATATTTACGAGGGCTGGCAGGTATTCGCGCTGCTCCAGAACCTTCTCGAACTGGATCTGCGCCTGTTCAGTCATTCCGTAGCGCGCGTAGAGCACACCAAGCTTGTTCAGATATCGGAGGTCGCCGCCCGTACGGGATATTTCACTCTTAATCTGCTGTTCACGCTTGTAAATTTCTGTTTCCACGAAGCGATCGATCTCGTCGAGAGATATCGGCAGCAACTCGTTTGCGGTGGGTACTTTTATATCCATCCCCTCTTCTCCAACATAGCCGACGGCGCTGTAGGTTCTCCACGAATTTCGGATAGAAACCAGTTCGGTCTGACCAATCTCAACGTTCTTCCGCCACTGGGCTGCGCCCAGCTTCCAGGCCCGTACAAAGCCCTGTTCGATGGCGGTTACCTCCACGGGAAGCCAGACTGTGCCGTCAATAGTGAGAATATCCTGCTGACTGTTAAAAAAAGTCCGGGCTTCTTGCTCCGTCATTCCGGTGGAAAATGCCATGTATATATGCCCCGGGATGGTAATGAAGGCTGTCTCGAGTCCCACCGATTCGAGAAGGGCAGAATAGAGAATTGAAAGGTCGTCACAGTCTCCAGCACGGAACTCGAGAGTCTGCCTGGGAAACTGGAGGTAGTCGACCATCATGGTATTTTTTGACAATTCCTCATATGCGCTTGAAGGATCGATCTCGTATCTTATCCCGTAGACATCGAGGGCCTGAAAGAGGGCAATAGCGAGTACGATATTCTGGTTCAGGGCGCTGCTCACATTCTCCTTGATAAGGCCTGATATGTTTTTAGAAAATCGGAGCACAACGGGGCTTTTGGCGGTCACAAAAGATGCTGCTTTCGCGGTCTCATCCCAGGTCATTGCATTTCGGTCATACAGACTCAAAGTTTCAGCATACTCGTTGGCGAAACGGTTACCGTCAATTTCCGATTCCACGATAATGTTTGCGGAGACCTTGGTACCCTCGGTTATCCCGAGAACGGTGTCGGTAAAAAGAGCGTGGAGCGGGACCTGCCTCTCCTCACCCGGACCAAGCCTCTCGGCTGCAAAACATAGCTTTGGATTATCCATATACTGCTTGACGTGGAAGAAAACCTTTACCTTCTCGATGCTCTTGTTGCCCGAGTTCTTTATTACTGCCACCCCCAGGGGGTTCTCATCGTAATATCCGTAGAAGACCGGGAAAACCCGGCTCAGCTGGATATCCAGAAGCTCGAGGTTACGGTTCGATGGGATGCCCATGCCTCCCGTTTTTTCCCCGCCCAGCGAGACCGTACCGCCGAGATGGAGCATGAGGTCCTGCGCCAGTCCCAGGAAGTTGCGGTATGATGCTTCCAGACCGATACTGAAGCCCGGCAGGAGCCGGTAGGAAATTCCGGCTCCGCCGTACAGGTATGGGTTAGTGTCGTTCTGTTCGGTGTCCTGGTTGGTCACCCCATAGTACCAGCCGCCGCCGACATAGGCAGTGGCAGTAAGAGCATCCAGTGGATCGATAGATGTTCCTACCTGGAGGCCGAGATGAGCTATAGACAGACTACGGGGTTCAAAGACCGGCAGCGTATCCACCGGTAAAAAATCGTATCCGGTGTGCAATCCCAGAGACAGGTACGGCATCAGAAGGTAATCGAGGGTGATTGAACCGCCTCCGCCGAGCTTGTATATCTCCGCGTCTTCACCGACGGGAATTGAGAATCCCGGTTTAACAAGCAGGGAGAGGGGAGAAGTCTTTTCCTGGGAAAAAATCAGGGGGCTGCACAACAGAAGGATGGTCACAACTGTGATGAAACTACTTTTCATCTTCCACCTCCATATGAGGGTCTACCAGTATTACTGCTTACTTGTTACTGTTCAACATGGTTGCTGTATGGTGGATGCAGCCATACTTTCATTCTCTAAAAAACATTACAGAATTATACCATGTGGCGACCGGATTCCGCAAATAATGAATGAGCTCTGTAGTGGCTCTGTAGAATTAGTTTTGCACCCGCGGGCAAAACCTCCGCTCACAACACTCATTCCCGCTGCAGAGAGACTGAGGGGCGTCACCAGACCGCCTCAGGAATTGAGGCTGTCTAACGATTGACCGGGGTTTTTAACAGTGCTACCTTAACTTACTCTATATAATCAGAGGAGAAAACAGTATGAAAAAAAAGAGTGAGCGGGGTCGGTTTCTTTTCAAACTCATCGGGGTAAGTTTAACGGTATTGTTTATGATCTCGGCAACTTCCTGCGCTACAAGCGGGGTGCTCGGATTCGGCGATCCTCTGGCAACTGCAAGTTATGTGGATAGCGGCGATGCAGATTCAGCGGAACGTATTTCATCGCAAGAAGAGGAGATAGAGGCGTTAAAAGCCGAGATTGCCGTTCTGGAGCAGGAAGTTGAGCGAATAAGCAATATCAAGACCGACATTGATGAGATGCCGAAAGAAATGCTCCGCCAGCTGGTGGAAGCTCTGGAGTCCTATCTCGAGTCGCTTGAGAAAGAATAAAGGCACTGCGTTCGGGGGCGCCCATGACTGAGCCTTCCATCAGGTTCAGTTTTTTCCTGGGATTATTGCTGCTGTTCTCGATTCTGGAGAGCATCTATCCCCGCAGGGGTCGTGTGCATCCGCGGAGCTTCCGGTGGCCGAATAACCTGGCTGTACTGGCTGCTGGAACACTGGTAGGCCGGGCGATCCCCTCTTTGCTTCCCTTAAGCGCGTCTTTACTGGCTGCTCAGCAGGGGGTTGGACTCTTTCATATGGCTGCCATCCCCGGCTAAACTGCGTTTTTACTAACCATCCTGGGCCTCGACCTGCTCATCTACTGGCAGCATCGTCTATTGCACACCGTACCCCTCCTGGCGCGCATACACCGGATGCATCATACCGACCGGGATATCGATGCAAGCACCGCGCTCCGGTTCCATCCGCTGGAAATCTTTCTGTCTATGCTCATCAAAACCGCCGCGGTCTGGATCCTGGGCGCTCCCGCGACGGCGGTGCTCGTATTTGAAATTATCCTGAACGGGACTGCCATGTTCAATCATGCAAACCTTTTTATTCCGTATCGGGCCGATTTTGAGCTCAGGAAACTACTTGTCACCCCGGACATGCACCGTATCCATCACTCCGTCCGCAGAGCGGAACGGAATTCAAACTACGGCTTCGCCCTCACATGGTGGGACCGTCTATTCGGAACCTATACTGCCGAACCGGTTGACGGCTACGACGGCATGGGGATCGGTATTAAAGGATACGAAGACCGCGCGCACCAGGTTATCACCTGGATGATTGCATTACCCTTTCTTTCGGAGGAGCAGCCCTTGCCGGAGGTTTGAATCCGTGGTTTTGCCGTGTACGTGCAATAGCACTTACGCTTGTACTTATACTTGCACTGGATAGCGGGCCGGATGGGGAGGTTATATAAACTACGGATATATGAGGTGTACGCACGGGGGAAAACACGGATGGGGGAGGATGGGATGGGGAAATAACTATTAAAATTTTAAAGGGAGCGGAGGATCGCCCCAGTATCTGTGTTTATCAGCGTAGGTCCGCGGTTTAATTTATCTTCTTTTATCCGTGGATATCCGTAGTTAAAATTTTTACTTTATTAGTCTGTGTTTATCTGTGAATATCCGCGGTTTTCTTTTAGTCCACTTAGTTTCAGTTTACATAAAAGGTAAATTGTTTTTGGCCAACCGACCGGTTTCCCTGTGCGCCTAATTGGATGGTGTAGGTGCCTTTTCCATAGGTGGCAACCGGCAGTTCAATGGTAAACTCATGCTCCTTGGTCCAGAGGGGTTTGACATAGCCCAAACCGCGGTAATAGCTGCCGTCCGGGGTTGGCCATTTGGCATTTTTGTCGGGAAGGCCTACCATAACGGTAAGTTTATCCTTCGTCATACGGTGGCTGTTCAAGGCAAGCTGAATTACCGGCTGCTCCAAAGAGAGTGTGGTTTTATCGGCCGTTCCTGTGAGCCGGGCAATGTAGCCTATGAATTTTTGGGTGGCGTATATCCGGTTTCCTTGTTGGTGCAAGCCGATGCCGATGTGCGTCATACCCTCACGGAGTATGTTTGCACGGTGGCCGGGGGAGTTCATCCAGCCGTGCATAAAGTCCCGGCCTATCTGTTGCTGGCTGAGGCTGGAGAATCCATCCGAGCGTTCACTGTAGGCTATGTTCTCGGCTGTGCCTTCCAGGTAATAGCGGTCTCCCATTTTGCGGGTGATGCGCTGATGCGGGGTGGTGCCCTGGGGGTCTATATGGCTGTAGAAATTGCGCTTGGCCATGTCGGTGCTGTGGTCCCGGGCAACTTGTGAGAGTTCTGTGCTCAGATAAAGCCGGGGCAGGTTGTGTTCGTCCCGCTGCTGGTTTACCAGCCGCAATATTTCCTGTTCGGCGGCCGCCAGCTCGCTTTTCAGCGCTGGAGCTTGAGTTTCAACTACCGTGGAGGGAGTTTTTTCCGGCTGCGTCTCTTGAGGAGCCGTCCTTTGAATGGAGCTTTCCTTGAGTCCTTCAATTAAAGAGGTACAGCTGCCGAGTAAGAACAGGGTACTTATGCAGAGAATTAATGGTACTCTTACTTTGGCTTTGCTCATGCGTTTTCTCCCGGATGCATTCGTTACAGGTCTTCTGTTTTTAATTATACCCCAGTTTAGCTTGTCCGGACTACCGGTATTTCTGCTGTTCTACTACGAAATGTGTTCAGCCTACGGATGGGGAGGTTATATAAACTACGGATATATGAGGTGTACGCAGGAGGGCAACACAGATGGGGCAGGATGGGAAAAAGAATTATTAAAATTTTGAAGGGCGCGAGACCGTCCCAACATCCGTGTTCATCTGCGCATATCCGCGGTTAAATATATTTTTTATCCGTGTTCATCTGTGTATATCCGTAGTTTCATTCTCACCGCTTCACAACTAGGAGAAGCGATTCAATCCTCCACGTAGGTTCTGAAAATTCGGTCCCAGAAGAGGGTGGTTACGCCGAACCTCTTGTTGGGGGTTAATGCGTGGTGGCGCATGTGATTGCGCCGGACCTTTTGCACGTATCCGCTTTTGATATTGAAATGGTGCATGGCATAGTGAAGCATGTCGTATAACAGGTAGCCTGACAGGAAACCGGAACTGACGATTAGTGTGGCAGCCAGTCCACCTGGCATTGCAAGAAACACAAGCCGAAAAAAGAGAAAAAAGAGTCCCGCCAGGGGCAGACTCAAGGCCGGCGGCATCACCAACCGGGTCTTGACCATGGGTTGGGCGTGATGAACCCCGTGAAAGAGAAAAGATACCCGTTCCTGCCGGGGTGTGCGGGGGGTAAAATGAAAGAGAAACCTATGGAGCAGATACTCTGAGGGCGTCCACATAAGAAGTCCTACAGCCCAGAGCAACGGTACAACCCAGGCGCCGCCCGGAGCCCCCTGAAGAGTTCCGAACATCAGCAGAAAGAGGATAAGCGGTAAGTAGACCGCTGCCACTGCTGCCGGGTGTATATGGGTAAAAAATTCGAGGATGTCCGATTGAAAAAGCCGTATCGGCTCCTTGCTCGAAGTTGTATCTGCTGTGTTCATAAGCTCCAGTATAAACAACCCCTGCCCGCAGAACAAGATTAGATCTACTCTATCTCTATTTGCTTGCTGAAGGCGCCGCGGATGGGGAGGTTATATAAACTACGGATTTACACAGATGGGGGAGTATGGAATGGGGAAAAATTATTAAAATTTTGAGGAGAATTGATGTCCGGCCTAATATCCGCGGTTCAATTTATCTTCTTTTAACCGTGTTCATCTGTGAATATCCGCGGTCATCCGCGGTTAAATTCCTTCTCTGTTCAGGCGGCTTGGGTCGGGACGGGCAGCGGTCGGCTCCTTTTTTCTGTGCTATACTAAAGAAAAAGGGATTGTAAAAATGGTATTGATTATTACAGTGGCCACTAGTCTTATCTGGATAAAGATTCTGAAAAGCTTTGATGACGCGCGGGGG
>JAIPFV010000086.1 GCA_021736475.1 Spirochaetia bacterium
ATAGGTAACGGCGCCCCGGTGGACCTTATGCAGTTTATCGAGGCCATTGAAAAAGCCCTAGGCAAAACAGCAGAAAAAGAGTACCTGCCCATGCAGCCCGGCGACGTGCCGGTAACCTGGGCCGACACCACCGACCTGGAGCGGGATTTTGGCTATAAACCTTCAACCCCGGTTGAGGAGGGTGTTGCCAGGTTTGTGGAGTGGTATCGGGAGTATTATGGATTCTCATAAAAATCGAGTAAAGAAGGTCGAGGCTGCACTTTGCAGAACTACCACCGGGGCGTTCAACCGCATCTATCCGGAGAGGAACCGCGACCCACTCATCATAAGCGGCAGTCCCCGTGGAGGTACCACGTGGATTGCCGAGTCGATCGCCCGTATGTACGGCAGCACCAGGGTCCTATGGGAGCCCCTGCAGGACGGCAACTGGGAAAAGGAGGCCTGCGCCTTCGGCAAGCGGCCGCGGGTGGACGAGGGGAATGCCGACGAGCGTAAGGATGCCTTCTTCGAGCGGCTCCTGTGCGGGACCATGGTAAACCGCCACACCCTCAGACTCAACAAGCAGCCCGAGCACCTCTGGTCGCTCTTCCGCAACCAGCGGCTCATCATCAAGTTCGTCCGGGGCAACGGCGTGGTCGCCTACCTGCGCAGGCGTTTTAGCCTCCCGAAACCGCTTATCGTGGTCCGTCATCCCTGCGCGGTGGTCGCCTCTCAGCTGCACATGGGGCAGTGGGAGGATCATCCGTACGTGGCGGATGAGCTCTACGAGGCATTTCCGCAGATCCGCGATGTAGTCGATCGAAACGCGAGCCTGTACGAGCGTCTGGCGATGACCTGGGCGGCGGATGTGCTCAACGCTCGAAACAGCGGAGACGACGTGCAGATAATCCACTATGAAGATGTGGTGGTCCGCAGGCTCGAGGCGCTGAGGGCGGTGCTTCATGAATGGGGTTGGGATGAGGTGCCGCAAGAGCTGGATTCTTACCTCGATCGCCCCAGCTCCTCCCACAAGGCATGGACGCAGCTGCAATCCACCGAGGCGAAGCTCTCGAGGTGGAAAAAGGATCTGGATAATAAAACCATATCAGATATCCTGCGGATTGTTCATGGCATGGGGGTCGAGTCGTATGGTGAAGAGGTTGTACCGAAGAAGCTCATATAGGCTCTATAAAAAAGTGTATGATGCAGATACTCCTTGCTATCTTTCTCCTGTAGCGCAATAGCGGAAAAAATCAGGATTTAATCGAGACTCTTTCAAAAATCGGATGGAATAACTGACTGAGTATTTGAAGTACTTTGAACTTTCAGTTTATTCAGGGAAGTTTAATAGGCATCTGGGCTGGATTTAAGCCACCAGCTGATAAAACGAAGGTACATCTCTGTCTATGCTGAGAAAAGTGAAGAACTTAATAGCTCAGGCATTGTTCTCGAGCAGTGGTGGAATGAAACGCTGTAGGATCTTGTTCGAAGCCAGTACTACGATACTACTCCTAAGCATAAGGTTGACCTTTTCTATCTCTGTACGGTGAGTTTTTCCAGAACTGTATATTGCCCTGACTGTCGAGTTCTTTGAGTGCAGCTCCTTATGAAGTAGCCATTTGGCTCTCAATTCTCTTTTTCTTTACCATGTGGTAGAGCGATTTTTCATTAATATGACTTTCTACATGTTCAGAGAGTCTGCAGTACAATGTGATGAGGCTGGACACGGTGGTAAACCCGCATTTTCTCCTCAAGCAGCTGTCACTTCGTAAGCTTTGCAGGAACGCCTTCGCCAGAAAAGCATGATGCACTTTGGTAAGGTATTAAAATTCATTTTGAATTTCGAAGCTGATGTAAAAAAGTATCTGTGCGCTGCCAAGGATTTCTGTTATACTCCTCATGGATAGGAATTATTACTCGTGCTACTGGGTTTTTGATCAATTTTGTCTTACAGGATTGTAGATTCCCTATCAATTAATTTTCTCGTACAAAATGATCTTTCATCAATGCAGGTAAAGAATCACTTCACCCTCGATTTTCGAAAGAGGCTCAATTCTTAGGAGTTTAGTTACATGAAATTATTTAAATCGGATACTGTTATCAATAGAATAAAAACAATTATTAAACTGATTCTATTTTATCCGAAAACTTGTATAAATTCATCTATAATAGCATATAGAGAAGTGAGAAGTAATTCTTTTACTGCATTTGCTGTTAAAAACGATTACGACAAAGCCTTTTGTAAAGATCTATATACAAGGATCTATGCCGATATATTATGTACTCATAAAGCTAAAAGTTTATTGAAAATTGGTTTGTTCTCTACAAAAATACAAAGAAGGTTAGATAATGATAAATTACTAACTGCACCTTTATTGGACATGTGGAGTGAGTTTTTAACGGGAGCAAAAGTGTTTGGCTTTGATAATAAAGATTTTTCCATGGCAAAGGGAAAATGAACAAAAATTATGTATGGAGACCAGAATAAAAGAGAGGTTTTTTGAAATGGATATTCGTAGACGATTAAGAAAACTTTATGGTAAACTTTATGATCCTTTTGATTATAATTCTCATATTTTTGCTTTTCATGAATATAAGGCAATTTATATGGCTGTACCAAAGGCAGCCAATACAAGCATGAAGACGGCTTTGACTAATTTAATGCCTATTGATATTCAGAACAGTTTAAACGAAACTCTTCCAGTGAGAGAGCTGTATGCTATACATCGAAATGAGCTTTTTAAGAGAAAAATACGACTTATGAAACATCAAGTTAAAAGATATAATGATTATTTTGTGTTTACAATAGTGAGAAACCCGTGGGATAGACTAGTTTCATGTTACGCAGATCTTATTAGGTCCAGTTCGAAAGTTGAAGATGATACTATAAATAGCAGAGAAAATTTACCACTATTTAAACATGGAATGGGATTCAGGGCTCAGATGCCCTTTGATGAGTTTGTGGAAGCTGTAGTGTCAACTCCTGATAGACGTAGTAACAGACACTTCCGGTCGCAGTACACTTTTCTTACCGATGGAAAAGGTCGGCTATTACCACAGTTTATTGGACACTTTTCTAATCTACAAGATGATTTCGAAAAAATAAAACAGCAGGTTAATGTACATGATTTACAGCTTCCACATGTGCGTCGGAGCAGTAGAAGCGATTACCGAGAATATTACAATAATTACCTACGAAAACTTGTCGAAACAAGATATGAGAAGGATATTGCCCTTTTTAATTTTTCATTTTAGCCAAAGTTCAGGGAGTAAAAACAAGGGAAACCTATGAATAGTAGAAAAGTGCAAGTTGGTACAGAACATTACGACTTTATCGAATATGTAAATAGAAGAAGGTGGAATAGCTACTATTCCCAAATAGAAGAGATACTCTCGTTTTCACCTGGCTCTGTTCTAGAGGTGGGGGTGGGAGCAGGTATTTTAGGTACGATACTTAAACAAATAGGTCTTCATTATGAATCTTTGGATATTGATTCAAAAATAGAGCCAGACCACATTGGTTCTGTGCTGGAACTACCCTTCATTGATAATTCGTATGATGTGGTTGCCTGTTTCCAAGTACTCGAACATATGGAATACCAGTATTTTTCTCAAGCTCTTTCTGAGCTGTATAGAGTTGCAAAAGGGGCTGTGGTGCTGTCCCTTCCCGATGCAAAAAGGGTGTGGCCCTACTATCTGAAGCTGCCGAAGGTAGGAGAGGTTAAGTTTCTCATGCCTAAGCCAAGATTACGAACCCCTACACACAAATTTAATGGACAGCACTACTGGGTGGTAAATAAAAAAGGGTATTCCTCAAAAAAAATTGAGAATACCATAAATAACGTTGGAGAAAAATATGGTTTTGCTCTAAACAGGAGCTACAGATTGTGGGAGAATCCCAATCATCGTTTTTTCATTGCCGGTAAAAAAGAATAAGAATGGGGTGTAGAAAATACAAGTGAAGTTCTTTCTTAAAAAATGGAGTTTTGAATGAAAAAAATCATCCCTTTTGTGCTGTTTATCTGTGTCGCTATTTTTTCATGGGGAGAGCCTTTTGCCTTCGACCTGGAGGTAGACAATAAGTCCCTTGTTTCAGCCGAAAAACACCCCCCCCATTGGCTTACTGCTAACTCCTGGGGGGTATTCGAAAAGGAGAAGCCACAGTCGCTTACCGGGTTTATCGGAAGTCTTTTATTGGATACTGATTCGATTTTTACTGTACGAGCCAAATTCTCAGGTGCTGCTGCAGTGAGTGAAAATCCTGATTTCATAGTACGGGAAGCGTTTGCTGCGATAAATGCCGGGGTTTTTTTGTTGAGAGGAGGCATAATAAGAGATACTGTGGGAGAGTTGCCTAATGAGCATCTCAGTACCGGTTCTTTTGCGGTAAGCGCTAATGCCCGTCCCATCCCGCGTATCTCTTTTCTCAGTAATGATTTTGTAGATATTCCCTTTACAGGGGGTTACTTACAGACTAATTTTGGTATTTCCCATGGATGGTTTACCGACCCACGTTATGTCGAAGATACACTCCTCCACGAAAAGTGGTTCTATGTTGGAACAAAGAAGGAGAATGCGTTTCGATTATATGCAGGCTTAGTCCACGAAGCTATGTGGGGTGGAGACGAAAAGGTGGCCGGTACTTTGCCCATGACGTTTGAAAATTTTCTACGAGTTTTTTTCAATCGTTCAGGTGGGGTTGATGCCTCAACTTCAGATCAGATCAACAAAGCGGGAAACGCCCTCGGTATATGGGATTTTGGCATATCCCTCGATTACCAACTACTCACTTTGCATACCTATCATCATCGTCCCTTTGAAGATGGAAGTGGTATGAGATTTGAAAATGCCACTGATGGACTATGGGGTATAGCGGTAGAGCTAAAAAGGAATCGTCCTCCTTGGCCGAAATGGATAGTATATGAAGGTATAGATACCACAGACCAGAGTGGGGACTACCATGACCTATCGTCTTTCGGCGTAGACGATGTTATCTTAGGAGGAAACGATAGCTATTATCAGCATGGGGTGTACAGTTCCGGCTGGACCCACTACGGTAGAGTTATTGGAAACCCACTTTTTATACTATCCGGCGAAGATGAATCGACTCGCATCGTGAGTGATCGGATGAGGGGGCTTCATCTCGGGGTCGAGGGAAATTTGCCGATTGAGAGTCTCTCCTATCGGATACTGTTTACCTACATGTATCATAGAGATTATGGAGATGGAGCATCAAATTACTATTCTCTTATAGAATTTGATTTTAGGGAGGCATTTGGAATAGATTCTCTTGGTCTCACTATGGGAACCGCTTTAGATCTTCTCGATACTTCATCGGACACCTTTGGTATGCGCTTAAAGGTTTCATGGAATTTCTGATGAGAGTCGCATTTGTAACGGCACAGGCGCAGGTCTCTTCAGGCACACAATTTGCAAGTGGTCCTGCTAATTATCTCCTGCGTGTGGCTCGGTCTTTGAGTGGTCGCGGACATTCGATAGTTATTTTTGCTGTAGGTGATAAAGATGAGTATAAAAACGAGGGTTCAATTGAATTCATCACAGTGGGAATCAAGGATCCAAGTCGTTTTCAGCGAATCTTTGCAGGTGTGCGACATCCGCATGCGTATTACAGCAAACTACTGAATCGGCGCTTATGGGAATACCACAAGAAAAAGCAGTTTGATCTGATTCAGTACACGAGTTACCGCGCTACAGCATTGTATCGTCCCCATGACGTTCCGGCGGTTATGCGTATTTCTAGTTTTAGACCTATGTGGGACAAGGCTTTAGGAGAAAATGTCGGGAAACCTGCCAGACGTAGAGCAACTCGGCTCGAAGAAGCCTCTATGCAAAAGGTAGATATGCTGTATGCCCCTAGCCGGTTTCTTGCAGATGCGGTTTCCGAGGCAATAGGCCGCAAAGTTTTTGTGATTGAACCACCGTTTTTTATTGAAGAAGATATTATTGAGGATAAATTTCCGGAAAAAATCGACAATAGCCGATTCCTCTTGTTTGCAGGAAGTTTTACCCGACGCAAGGGACTGCATGTAATCGGTGCTATTATCGAGTCTTTCTTGAGGGACTATCCAAATTTAGTTTTTGCTTTTGCAGGTAGAGATAAGAAGTACACTGCAGATGCTACTATGCTCTCGTATATACGCAAAAAGGCTGGAAAATTTGCCGACCGAGTGGTGTATCTTGGTAAAATTCCCCATTCTCAACTCTTTACTCTTTTACCGCGTGCAGAAGCGGTTGTGCTTCCCTCTCTTGTGGATAATCTACCTAATACTTGTTTAGAAGCAATGGCAACAGGAGGAGTAGTAATCGGTACCCGCGGAGCAAGTTTCGAACAGCTTATTGAAGATGGGGTAAATGGTTACCTTGTAGAACCTGATGACGCCGGAAGTCTGCGTTCAGCAATAGACAGGGCGTTTAAACTCAAAAGTGAAGAAAGAAATACAATATCGGATAGGGCTAAAAGGAGAATGGAAGAGATGCACCCCGATAAAGTGATTCCAAGATTGATTGAGCTGTACGAAAAAACGATTAGTCTACAAAAACGTGAGTAACAGATTAATTGTAAATATCTATTTAATAGTTGTATGAAAGTAGAGAGGTAATATGGTAAAGAAGATAGTGAAAAAATTTGATGACAGGCTCTTGAATGAGGCTCTCCGTCGTTCCATAATTCATGGTAGACGATTTCAAAATGCCAGAGCAAAGAGCACATTAGGACGTACGCATGAGGCTTTTAAAAGAGAACATTTTCTTCCTAAAGATGATTTTATTTATAACACAGCTGTGCCTCGTTTTATCGGTGGGACAACCGGACGGTCAGGGACAAAATGGCTTATAACTCTTCTGAGAGAACATCTGCAGAATGACCCTGTAATTATTGGAGAACATGGGGCCTTTACCCTTGGAATATTACGAAACGCTCCATACGAGTATTATCAGCTCGGAGGTGGTGATATAGGAAGGGCAAGTTATGTAGAGTTTTTTCTCAAACAAGTACGAACATATCTTTTTCGACGTCGTCTTGTGTACACCGGTGCACTCAAGGGTTTAATTCGCTACATTCTCGCTCGAGCTATAGACATAGCCGGTGAGAACCTCAAAAAGGATCTTCCCAAGCTCCAAACTTATCCGGAGATAAGCCACCGGTTCGGTCAGTTCTATCTTCATCTATTGAATTACCATGCAGCGGTAATGCACGGTTCCGCTTCCGGTTGGATCAATAAGGAACCACCTTATGGACGTCACGCAGATGAACTCATTAATATGGTGCCGAATGCACGGCTACTTGTTCTTGCCAGGGACGGAAGGGCCAGTGCACTTTCCATGCTCAAGAAGGGGTGGAGAAAGGATATTCGTGCGGCTATGGATAGATGGGGTAGGTTCGCTAAAATGACTTTTGAGGCAATTGACCGCTGTCCAGCAGAAAATATTCAGGTTGTCAAATACGAGGATATGGTCCTTAATTTTGAATCTTCTCTTTATACAATATTTCGTCATTTCCAGCTACCGGAAGAGAAAATTCCTATTATCGTCTCTTCGGCTGATTCCGGTACAGGACCAAGAAGTTCGAGTGTTTACCGTTGGCAGAATGAAATTGAAGCGAATGATCTTCGCTGGTTCGAAAAGGAATATGGCGATGTAATGGAACGAGCTGGTTACACGTTGTAGAATATGAAATTGATTACACAGAGAAGAAGGAAGAAATTACTTTTTGGCCTCACCTCATACCCTACTAGGAAAAGACGAGGTGAGCCGGACTTCATAATTGTAGGTGCAGAAAAAGCGGGCACTACATCGCTTCATGATTATATTAACCAACACCCTTCGGTAATAGAGGGGCATAGGAAAGAGATTCAGTATTTCTCTCGCTATTTCTATAGGAGTTGGGATTGGTATCGGGCCCATTTTCCTTTTCACTCTCGTTTACATGAAAATATATGTGGGGAAGCTTCTCCATATTACATTTTCCATCCATATGCGGCCGAGCGTATTCACTCTACCTTACCCAACATTAAAATTATAATGCTTCTCCGTGAACCTATTACTCGTACAGTTAGTCAGTATTATCATGAAGTGGCTAAACAACGAGAGGAATTGTCACTCGAAGAAGCCATTGCCGCTGAAAATGAACGAACCGCAGGTGAGGTCGAGAAGATGTGTACTCCCACATATCTACCCTTCAAACACGAGCATTTTTCTTATGTAGAAAAAAGCAATTATGTGGATCAGGTGCAAAGATATTTATCAGTTTTCCCGCGAAATCAGATAATGATTATTCAAAGTGAACGCTTTTTTCGAGAAACTGCTGAGGTGACACGGGCTGTCTATGAGTTTCTTGGTATAGATGGAACGTTTGTGCCGCCTAACCTGGAACCTGCCAACGTGAGTCCGAGGAAAAAAGACCAGCTCGTGCCTCAAACCAGGAAGCGACTTGAGACGTACTTTGCCGTGCAGAATGAGAAGCTCTATGAGCTAATCGGCGAACGTTACGACTGGTAAAGACCTTTAGAAAATAAGAAAATTACATTTTAGTTATATGACTGAGGAGAAACATTGTTAAAGACTATTTGGACTCTAGTAGACAAACGGCTTAGGAGAATATTCTGGGGCTTGTTAGCATGTATAATTGTTTCCTCTGTGTGGAATGTAGGGGGTATTGCCTCTATTATGCCATTTATGCGTGCTGTCTCGAGTCCGGAAACAATAGGAGAGATACCCCTTGCCATTGCGGTAATGGAATGGCTTTCAATAACAGATACCAATAGGTTTCTCATACTTGCCGGATCGGCGGTGCTTATTCTTTTTATTACAGGCAATCTGTTTTTAGCTTTTGTCACATGGGCAAGTATCGCCTTTGCACGTCGAATTAGTTATACCTTGGCAACAAAACTCTATAAAGTATATTTTTCCCAGAATTATTCCTTCTTTTTACAGCGTAACAGTTCAGAACTGGTAAAGAACCTTTTCGGTGAAACGAGTATTGTTGCAAATAGTATTGTACAACCGGTTATGCAGTTGTTGGCCGAAGGAGTGCTCAGTGCGGCCATTGTTGCGTTTCTCATTATTACCGACCCTAATGTTGCAATTATCGCTGCATCGGTTATAGGCGGTGGTTATGTGTTTATCTACCTCATCCTGAGAACACTGCTCAGCAGGGCAAGTCGTCGGAAAGTAAAGTATAACAAAGAGCGCTACAGTCTTGCATCAGAATCCTTGGGGGCGGTAAAAGAGGTAAAGCTTCGAGGGCTTGAGCAGTTCTATTACGAACAGTTTTCTAAAGCTTCCAATAGATTGGAGAAGGCAAAAGGGCAGATTAAGTCGAGCTCCAAGGTGCCCCGCTATTTTCTGGAGATTCTCGCCTTCGGGGGCATGCTTCTTGTCGTTCTCATTCTCTTTGCAGGAGATTACGAGACAAGCAGCATTCTGCCTCTCGTCTCAGTCTATGCAATATCAGGTTACCGACTTCTCCCTTCTATGCAGAAGGTATTTGCAGCGTTTGCTTCTATAAGGGGCTCTCAAGCCTCAATTGAACTACTCTATAAGGAGATCAACCTTGGGGCAGAAAACAACCTTCCATCCCCTGTAGAAGAGCCATTGTCATTCAAAAGTGCATTCAGCCTCTCCGACATCTCCTTTAGTTATGAAGGAAGTGATATCGCGGCGGTCTCCAAAATCAATATCGAAGTCGAGAAAAACCATACAGTAGGCATTGCAGGCCCCACTGGCTGTGGAAAGACTACCTTAGTCGATGTGATCCTCGGCCTCCTCGAGCCGCAAGAGGGAAAGATAGAATGCGATGGGGTGGAGATAATACAGGAGAATGTACGAAGTTGGCGGGCTAACTTCGGCTATGTGCCCCAGTCGATCTTTATAAGTGACACGACCATCGCTAAAAACATCGCCTTCGGGCTACCGGACGAAGAGATAGATATGGAGCAGGTGCGTTTCGCTGCCCGTCTTGCCAGCCTCGACGACTACGTCGAATCTCTCAAAGACGGCTATGAGACGGTACTCGGAGAACGTGGAGTGCGCATGAGCGGCGGCCAGAGGCAGCGTGTGGGAATTGCCCGTGCTCTTTACCGCAACCCGCCCATCCTCGTCTTTGACGAAGCCACCAGCGCCTTGGACAACACCACCGAGAAGGTGGTTATGGAGGCGATAAGCCAGCTTTCCCATCAAAAGACTATCATCATTATCGCCCACCGCCTCTCTACACTTGATGTCGCCGATAATGTGGTCCTTATGGACCGTGGCAGGGTGGTCGACAGCGGACCCTACGAGGATCTCAAAAAGCGACATCCGGGTTTTTGGAGTGTCGGCGAAACTTCGGAGGGTGTGGGGCAATGAAACTCTTCGGCATAATGCTGGTAAAAGACGAGATCGACATTATCCGCTCCACCATAAAAGCAGCTGAATCTTCTTTTGACCGTATTATAATAATAGACAATGGCAGCAGCGACGGCACCTGGGAAGCTGTGCAGGAGCTCGAGAACGAGGTGGTCCTCCCATGGAAACAGGATCTAAGGCTCTACAGCAACGACCTCAGGGCAGATGCCTTCGAGGCCTTCAGGGGCGAGGCGGTGGAGGGCGACTGGTGGTGCTACAAGATGGATGCCGACGAAATCTATGTAGACGAACCCCGCAGCTTTCTCTCCTCCGTCCCCCGAGGATATCATACATTATTCAAACGTTCCCTCGACTACGTGCTTACCGACAAAGATATCAAGGAGCATGAGTTTGTAGGAGACTTCGAAAGGGATAAAGCCTACCTCCGCTACCTTCGCCCTGTAGCCTATACGGAGCCCCGATTTTTCAAGTACCGCAGGGGCCTCAAGTGGCCGGCAGATTCTAAGGCTCCCAAACACATGGGCATACCGTGGCCCGAGCCTATTACCCTGCGCCATTATCAATGGCGGTCGCCTCAGCAGGTGCAGCATCGTCTCGATGTGCGCCACGAGGTGAGAAAAGAAGGGCCGAACAGCCAGTTCCGCCACATTACTGCTACGGACTGGAGGGAGGTACTTGCAGACCATAGAGAAATGATCTTAGATAACGGCGAATTGAACTATGCTGACATCCCCCTTACCAAGAACCTGCGCCTTCCCTTCCACAAACTTATTATCCGCCGCCTACTCCACAAAACGGGGATTTTCCCTTGAACGAAAAAGCCTCTTCTCACAATAAAGGAGCTTTATCAGAGGAGGAACCTGTGGTATCGGTGGTCGTCCCCACCCGCGGTCGTCCGGACTTCCTCGCGCGGGCTCTTGAGAGTGTTCTGGAACAGACCTACCGGCCCATAGAAGTGGTTGTAGTAGACGAGAACGATGTGGTAGGGGAGAATAAAATAAAGACCGGCAAAATAGTCGAAGATATACGAGATAGGGCAAGAGTAGCAGGGGTTCCGCTTCAGTATCTCGGAGATCGCGATCCTGGAGGAGCCTGCAAAGCCAGAAACGATGGGGCTGCCGTATCCCATGGAAGTCTTCTGGCTTTTTTGGACGACGATGATTTCTGGCGTCCCCGGAAAATCCAGTCTCAGGTGGAAGCCCTTGAGGATGCAGGGCCCGAGACGGCGCTAATCTACACTGGAAGAGAGATAGTGGATACCGCGGAAAACAGGGTAAAGTGCTGGTATCCTACCTACCGCGGTTGGATCCTCGAGGATCTTCTGGTGAAGAATGTGATAAATACCCTCTCGTCAGTGCTTATTCGCCGCAACGTTTTTGAGGAGATAAGCGGATTCGATCCGGCCTTCCCCTCTCGCCAAGATCTGGACCTGTTTATCCGAGTGGCAAGGGCGTATCGCATCGACTTTGTCCCGCAGCCGCTTACCGTGTACACCAACCTCTTCAACGACTCCATTTCGAAGGATTATGCCAAGAAGGTGAAGGGTCGCAAGCTCATATTGAACAAGTATGCAGACCTGTACGAGGGGCGGCCGGGACTCCAATCACGTTATTACTACGGTTCGGCAAAACTAAGTCTCAAGCATCACGATTATTCTGGTGCAGTAGCTTGGCTTCGCTCTTCTCTTAAGGCTCAATTCTCTTTCCGGAGCTTCGGGCGCTTGTTTCTTACCCTTATCAGGCATCCTTCCGCCTTAATACAAAAAACTGAAAGACCAAACTAAAATATCAAGGGATTATCGTGCAGCATAAAGAAAACAACCTCCTTATCCTCATCCATTCCCTCCGCGGCGGCGGGGCTGGCAGGGTCTGTGTATTTCTGGCCAACGGCCTCGCCAGTCGCGGCTGGGACGTGACTGTGGCGGTAAACCTCCCCGAGGGGCAGCGCTGGCTCGAGAAGTTCGACTCCCGTGTGACGGTCGAGCAGCTCGGATCCAGGCACGCCCGCCGCGCCCTCTTCCCCTTGGTGAAGTTGGTGCGCTCTATGCGGCCAACCGTGGTACTCTCCTTCAACTACCAGCTGGCGGTTCTGCTGCCCTTCGTGCGTAGCCTCTCCGGCATACCCTTCAAGGCGGTGGGCAGGACGGTGGTAGCCCTCTCCGAGGCTGCCCGTTATCGCAGTTTCTGGCAACGGAAGATCGTCATGCCCTTCGTTCGGCGCCGCTATCGCCACCTCGACCTCGTCATAGCCCAGGCCGAAGCAATGCGGCAGGACCTACTGCATCGATTCTCCCTTCGCGATGATCAGCTGGTGGTCATCAACAACCCCTCCGAGATTCCTGACAAAGCAGAGCAGCAGGAAAGTGAAATGGTGCAGGATACGAGACCGCCGAGACTCCTCTACCTCGGCCGCTTCAAACCCCAGAAACAGCCACGTCTCCTCCTCGACCTCGTGGAGAAGTTACGAGGCAGGGAAGGTTTCGAAGATGCACGTCTCATTGCCGCCGGAGAGGGACCTCTGCTTGAGCAGTTCATGAAAGAGCTCCGCGCGCGAGGACTCGAGGATGCGGTGGACTACCGCGGCTATAGCGACGACATCGAGGCCCTATTCGCCGAGGCCGATCTTACCGTGTTGGTCAGTCGCTACGAAGGTTTTCCCAATGTATTGGTCGAGTCCATAGCCCGCGGGGTTCCGGTCCTCAGTTTCGACTGTCCTTCGGGCCCCGCGGATATCATCTTAGAGGGGGTAAACGGCCGTCTCGTGGCGATGAATGACATGGAGAGCCTTGTGGCCGCCGCCGCCGAGCTGCTCGTCTCTCTACCTCCGCAGCAGCAGGTAAGGGATACCGCATTGCGTTTTC
>JAIPFV010000087.1 GCA_021736475.1 Spirochaetia bacterium
GCTGTACTGCCCCGGTGTATTCCAGCGACTCCTTTCATACCGGGGTGATCGAATTGTTTGCCATGGAGGGAGCCTCTCTGCGGTACACCACCATCCAAAACTGGTCGAACAATGTGCTGAACCTGGTTACCCAGCGGGCAGTTGCCCATAAGGATGCCAAAGTAGAATGGATGGACGGTAATTTGGGGGCCCGGACCACAATGAAATACCCCGCGGTCTCACTGGTAGGGGAAGGGGCAAGAGGCCGGGTTCTCTCTATTGGCTATGCAAATGATATTCAACGTCAGGATGCCGGGGCTAAAGTAATTCATGCCGCCCCGCATACATCCTCTTCAATTACCGCAAAATCGATCTCCCATAACGGTGGACGTAGTTCTTATCGTGGGCTGGTAAAAATACTTCCCGGGGCCAGCGATGTGACATCAAATGTGAATTGTGACGCCCTGCTCTTAGATGACCGGTCTCGCTCGGATACCTACCCAACAATTGATGTGCAAGAGAACCGGCAGGTGAATGTGGCTCACGAGGCAAGCGTAGGAAAGGTAAGTGATGAAGCCCTGTTTTATCTAATGAGCAGGGGAATTGCCGAAGAAGAGGCCTTGTTTATGATCGTAAACGGCTTTATTGAAGAGTTTGCGAAGGAGCTTCCGATGGAATACGCAGTAGAGCTCAACCGGTTAATTCAACTGGAAATGGAAGGAGCGGTAGGTTGATGGCAGCAGATACATTACAAGTTAATAATATACAAAAGGAAGCGCTGCGACAGATTGCTTCACTTCCTGCTCCCGGAGTTCCGGATGAAGCGTGGCGCAGGGTGCCCTTAGAACCGATCTCAGCTTTGCTCCGGAAGCAGAATGTGGCCTCACAGATAAAAAGCGGGAGGGTGGATATATATGCCAATAATACCCTCTTGTCACCCCTCGACATTTCAGCCACAGAAGTGAGTTCTGTTGTGCAGAGATGGGGAGATCTGGAAGCTCTGCGGCAGGAGAACCGACTGGAGCGGCCGAATGACATTGAGCAGAACCAACTGTTTGCATATCCCCTTGCATATGCTCAAAGCATCTATCACTTACAAATTGCTGCTGAGGATTCTTCTGAAACAATTCAAATTGATATCCGCCTCAGTTCGGATGAAACTGCCGGAGTTGCAACCCCGATCTATTATTTCCCGGTTCTGCTGATTCATGCTGAAAAAAACAGCTCGGCTTCGATTCAGATCAAACTTCACCTAGGCCAAGAAAATCAAACGGCGGTGATGCTGTCCCGTACAGTGTTAATCCTTGAGGATGGTGCCTCAGTTGACTATATGGATGCTGTTGCAGCCACGAACACAACCGCTGGCGTAAATTCTCAAAGTCTTGCTGCCGGCTATCAGCTGGAACAGGCGTATCTTGGAAGGGATGCCAAACTGCGCATAGGGCGGGAGATCGGCAGTTTTGAAACGGGAATGCACGATGGTCGATATGCACTGCAGGGGCGAGGAGCTCGTTTGGAGGAATACACTCTAATGCAATCCGGTGATACAGACAGCAGTGATCGAAGTTTTTGCGGTCAAAAGTCTGTAGTTGAGCAGTATGCCCCCCATACAATGAGCAATGTAGAAACCCGTTCAATTCTAGATGCAGCGGCCCACGGCATGTTTGTGGGTACCATCAAGATTCCTACCGGAGCACCAGGGTCTACCGGGCACGAGCAGCACCGAAGCTTGCTGCTCAGTCCGCAGAGTCGGATAGAGTCGCTCCCGGAGCTTGAAATAGTTGAGAATGAGGCGAGCTGCAGCCATGGTTCAACGGTAACCGAGCTTGACCCTGAATCCCGCTATTATCTTGAATCGCGGGGTATTAGCCGGGAAGATACTCGAGTTTTGTTAACCGCTGCATTTACCGATCAGCTTAGATCGCGTATGCCTGGTGCACAATTCGAACTGGATGAGTTAGAATATGTAGAGAAGGAGAGTAGCAGTGAGTGATAGTTTATACCGAGATATATTGCTTGATCATTATAAATCGAAAAAACATAGATTCGAAATTGTAGACCCAACCAGCAAAGAAGAAGGGAAGAACCCCCTTTGCGGTGACACTATAACCTTGTTCACTAAAATGAACGGGAAGCAAATTGAAAAGGTAAGTTACGACGGCCATGGCTGTTCTATTTCTATGGCTTCCAGCAGTATGCTGTGTGAGGCCTTGGAGGGGCATACTGTGGATGAGGCATTGGAGAGGATTCAGCAATTTAAGGAGATGCTGCTTACAGATCATGATGTTGAGCTTCCGGATGATATAGCCGACCTAGAGGCGATGTCGGGGGTGAAGCAGTATCCGGTGCGGATTAAATGCGCGTTGTTGGTGTGGAATACAGCAGAGCAAATGCTCAAGGAGTCACAGTCGGATGTACAGTAAGGAAGAACTGTTAGAGAAGGTGCGTCCGGTAGAGGACCCTGAAATTGGATTTTCGATTGTAGATATGGGGTTGATTTATGAACTCTACCAGGATGAGGAGGGAAAGGTCTATGTAAAGATGACCCTTACCACTCCCATGTGCCCTATCGGTCCGTCAATCGGCGAAAATGTAAAAAAGACGCTTCTGGAGGATCCACGTATACCTGAAGTAAATTTTGAGTGGACCTTTAGCCCCCCGTGGGATCCTAAGACTATGGCAAATGATGAAGTAAAATGGGAGATGGGCATTTTCTCGTAGGATTTTCACCATTGACAATTCCCCACATGCCGATACACTACTACACAAATACAGGAATAAAATAGAGGACACACACAAATGGCAGAAGGCGATAAGAAGGTAATTTACTCCATGATGCGGGTGAGTAAATTGCATGGTAAGAAGAAGGTACTCAAGGATATATCTCTCTCCTATTATTACGGGGCAAAAATTGGCGTGCTGGGACTCAATGGTTCCGGTAAAAGTACCCTGTTGCGAATCATGGCCGGAGTAGATACTCATTATGAGGGCGAAGCGGTACTCTCCCCGGGTTATTCAGTCGGGTTTTTAGAGCAGGAACCCCATCTGGGTGCCGGCAAGACAGTCCGAGAGGTGGTTGAAGAGGGTGCCCAGGAAGCTGTGAGCCTACTTGCTGAATATGATCGTATTAATGAGCAGTTTGCAGAGCCTATGGAAGCGGATGAAATGGACAAGCTCCTCCAACGCCAGGGTGAAGTGCAGGAGAAACTTGATGAGGTAGATGCCTGGAATCTCGACTCGCATCTGCAGCTTGCTATGGATGCCCTGCGTTGTCCTCCTGAAGAGCAGGTGGTTGACAATCTATCCGGAGGTGAACGTCGTCGAGTAGCCCTCGTCAGGTTATTATTGCAGAATCCGGATATTCTGCTGCTGGACGAACCGACCAACCATCTGGATGCGGAGTCGGTGGAATGGCTGGAGCAGCATTTGCAGCAGTATGCAGGGACGGTTATAGCGGTTACCCACGATCGCTACTTCCTGGATAATGTAGCCGGGTGGATACTCGAGCTGGATATGGGCGAAGGTATTCCGTATCGCGGAAATTATTCTTCCTGGCTGGAGCAGAAGCGGGGTCGACTCGAACTGGAGGAGAAGCGGGAAAGTGAGCGGCAGAAAACCCTCAGTCGTGAGTTGGAGTGGATTCGTATGGCTCCTAAGGCCAGACAGGCAAAAAGTAAGGCCAGGATTAACTCGTACGAAGACCTTTTAACCCAGAATCAGGAAAAGCGGCAGCAGGAGCTGCAGATTTTTATTCCCCCCGGTCCCCGTCTGGGAGATGTGGTAATCGAAGCGGACAAGGTGTCAAAGGGCTACGATAATCGACTGCTGGTCGAGAACCTTAGCTTCTCTGTCCCCCCGGCAGCGATAGTGGGAATTATCGGGCCAAACGGCGCCGGAAAGACTACCCTGTTTCGTATGATTACCGGAAAAGAAAACCCGGATAGCGGTACTCTGAAAATAGGTGAGACAGTAAAATTAGGACATGTTGATCAGATGCGGGAAGCCCTTGAACCGGATAAAAGCGTCTGGGAGATGATATCTGATGGGCAAGAGGAGATTCAGCTGGGAAAACGAACCGTCAATTCCCGGGGCTATGTCTCTCGCTTTAACTTCTTAGGTGCTGACCAGCAGAAAAAAGTAGGGGTGCTCTCCGGAGGAGAGCGGAACCGTATTCAACTGGCTATGATGCTCAAAAGCGGAGCTAATTGCCTTTTGCTGGATGAACCGACCAATGATCTGGATGTAAATACGATGCGTGCCCTGGAGGATGGGCTTCTGGAGTTTGCCGGCTGTGTTCTGGTCATCTCCCACGACCGCTGGTTTCTAGACCGGATCGCTACTCACATTTTAGCTTTTGAAGGCGACAGTTCGGCACGGTGGTTTTACGGAAACTACACCGAATATGAAGAAGATCGGCACCGGCGACTAGGCATAGAGGCGGACACTCCTCATCGGGTGAAATACCGTAAATTAACAAGGGATTAAGCTTATGAAAACATTAGCGTTTGGTGAGGTACTTTGGGATATTATCAATGGAACAGAGTATATCGGAGGTGCCCCGTTTAATTTAGCCTCTCATCTGGCTCAGATGGGGGCTCATTCGGCCATGGTATCGGCAGTCGGTGATGATGAGCGGGGCGTTCGAGCTCTGCAGAGTGTGAAAGAGAAGGGAGTTGCAGACAACTTTATTGCTACTGTCCCTGGCGCTCCAACCGGTATAGTGGAGGTGGATCTTGATGAGGCGGGCAAGCCGACATATGTGATTCGAGAGGGAAGCGCGTGGGATTCGATCGAGCTTTCCGATGCTCAGATGAAGGCAATCCGTTTAAAAGACTGGGACATAGTGGCCTTTGGTTCGCTGGCCCAGCGGACAGAGCGCAATCAGGCTATGCTTGAACAGGTGCTGGAGGCTGCCGCTCCTAAAGAGGTTTTTTGCGATGTCAACCTTCGTCTCGACTATTACTCTAAGGAGGTTATCTCCCACTCCCTGAAACACAGCACCATTCTGAAGCTGAATGATGAGGAAGTGCCGGTTATATCTAAACTACTCTACGGTGAAGAGCTGTTGGACCTGGATTTTTGCCGACAGATGAATGAGGACTGGAATATTCACACCACCGCCATTACCCGCGGCAAACAGGGTGCCTCGGTGTTCAAAGCGGAAAAGTACATCCATGTTCCGGTTATAGATGTTCCGGTGGTAGACACTGTTGGAGCCGGTGACAGCTTTTCCGCGGCATTCTTGTTCGGATTCTTCTTTACTCAAGATATTGAAAAGGCGGCCAATCTGGCTTCTCTGGTAAGCTCGTATGTTACTTCAAAAAGCGGAGCAATACCCCTCTACGACGAACCAGTACAAAAGGCGATTGAACGGGTTCATCGCGAGGCTACAGAATAGTACTGTATCCCGTCCGGCAGATATTAATCAAATATGATCACGGCCGTCATAATCAGAGGGATTCGGCCGATGTTGGCGATACTGTGTGATTCTCCATTTCCGGTAATCACTACATCTCCGGGTCCGACCTTTTTGGTTCCGTCCGCTTCCTCGACTTCCCCATCTCCCTCGTGAATTAGGTAGTATTCAGTTTCATTGTCATGTTGGTGCGGACCTATACTTGCACCAACTGGAATGTCGATACGGGCCATAAGCCTTCCATTTTTGATTTGATCTTTATCTACTAGATGGGTGATAGCGATAGTTCCGGAACCTCCTCGCATATTCTCCTTCAGTTCAGTCTGCATAGAATCTCTTCTATTGATCATCTATTAGCCTCCATACTTTTATTTTCTCGGTGGAAAATCGTAGTGACGTTCAAACAGCTCCTTTACTTTGGCAGCTATCTTTTCTTCGTCCGGTCCTTCAACTCTTATTTTTACTTCGTCCTTCTGTACAAGACCAAGCGAGAGCAGCCCCATTACACTGTTCAAATCAACGCTGAAACCATGCGCTTCGGCGCTGATCTTGCCGGAGTAATCTCCTATCTCTTCAATTATCACTCCCGAAGGGCGAACATGAATGCCGGCTTGGTTTTGTACTACAGCGGTTTTTTCTACCATGATGGTATTGTAATGGAAAGATTCTATTATTTGAAGCCGAATAATAAAGTTTTATTTGTTGACGGTTATAGTAAAAGCGGGTCATGCTGAAGCTAATGGTAAGAATAAAGCTCCTTTTAGAGCTTCTGCTGGTAACAATGATAGTTGGGTCTCCTTTGTGGCAAGCTTGCAACCCCAGGGACTCATCTTTAGAGACTCGCGCTTTTCAAGTGGGTTTGAGTGATTGTCGGATAACATCCTTGAAAAGAACCCCTTCGAGAGTGCGCCGGCAGGTGGAGGAGATGGTTCATTCCTACCAAGAGCAGCTGAGTGCAGATTCTGCGGGTTCACAGATTCTCAAGATAAATTCAGCGGCAAATCAGGGGCCGGTTACAGTTGATTCTGGGGTGTTTGAAGTACTACAGAAGAGTATCACCTTTGCGCGTCTTTCAGGCGGTCGGTACGATCCAAGCGCAGCTCCGTTGTATAAGCTCTGGAGACGCGCCCAATCTGAAGGGAAGAAGCCTTCCCGCACTGAAATCTATGCTGCCCTGGGCTCTGTCAACTTCCGGCGGATCGATATGAACCCAGATTCACAGCAAGTATACCTGCCTGACTCGTCAATGCAAGTTACATTAGAGCCTGGTCTTGATGGGTATATTGTGGATAAAGTTGCTGATCTGCTGCAGCAGCATAACATGGTGGATGTCAGCATCTCCAAGGGTGTAGTAAAACGTTCGATAAATGGAGAATCTGAGTTTACCTTTGAAGAAGAGGTGCTGTACGAGAATGACGAGTCTTTCGACACTCCAATTGTCACCCTTAAAAATCTCAAGGCACGAGCCTTGGCAAGCTTTCATACCTCCAGCCTGCTGTTGTTAAATCTGAGTACCGGCTATCCGACACAAAATAGGGTCTCCTGTGTTGCAAGTATTGGACCGGAAGCTCATGCAGCGGAAATTCTGGCCCACATTGTGGCTGCCGGAGAAATAAGCAGGGGGATTGCCCTAGTTGAAGAGTTGCCTTTTTTTGAGGTAATCTGTGTAACAGAGGAGTATGAGGTTTTTTGTACCTCAGGGTTTGAACCTTATCTAAGCGATCTTAACCCTAAGTATACTCTGCATGTAAACAATTCCCGGTAGTTTCGCATGCCGCGTAGCGGCAACCGAAACAATGAAAATAGCCGGATACGGCTATTTTCTTAGTAGCAAAAGGAAAAAGGAAATGAACAAAGCACTCATATCCGGCCGCTGGTACAGGCTGGAGTTACCATTGGAAAAAATTTTTTATGCCGAATATATTGTCGAAAAAAACGATCCCCAAGTCAGTTGGTTCCGTTTTCTAGATGGTTCCCGTAAGTCAACCGGAGATGTTCTCCCTTATGTAACTTCTATCATAGAAATTGAGACTCCCGAGAAAAGCCGTAATTACGATATTCGTGATTATACGGATGTGGAAGAATAAGGAGCCGGGGTGAATTTGCAGAGGCTGGATAGGGTAGCACTGTTTGCCGCCTTATCGCTTTTTTTGTCGATAATCGAACTAGTCATACCCAAACCGATCCCTTTTTTTAGGATAGGACTGGCCAATTTGCCGTTGTTGATTGCGCTGACTCTTTTTACTCGGCGTGAATTTGTACTGCTGGTACTGTTAAAGGTCTTTGGGCAGGGAATTGTCTCCGGCACGCTCTTTTCATACGTGTTTTTATTTTCTGCAACCGGAAGTTTTTCTTCCGGTGCGGTCATGCTGCTGCTGCGCAGATGGTATCCAAAACGAATCTCTCTCGTGGGTATCGGGGTAGTTGGGGCTTTCGCAAGTAATAGTGCCCAGCTGCTGTTTGCCTCGCTGTATATTTTTGGACGGAGTACCTGGCTGATAGCACCACTGTTTTTGCTGATTGGAACTCTCAGTGGGATAATCCTGGGCGCTACTGCTGGGTATCTATTACAGCATTCACGCTGGCTGGTGCGTATGCCAAGCGAAAAGTCGGCGGACGAGTCTTCCCAACCTACTCAACCTCCAAAACATGAAATATATAAGGAACAGATGGATACACCCGCTGCGCGGATTACGCCCGTGGTCCGGCTTGTCTCAGGTTTGTTGATGATTGCCCCTTTTATTATGCAACCCCAGATTCTCCTCAAGTTTGTCCATATTCTGCTGTTTGGTCTGGCGTCTATATATCTGGGAAAGGGTGTGCGAATTCTTCCTGGAATAATGATAGCTGCCGCAGTAACCGGAGCCCAGTTGTTGACTCCACTGGGCGAAGTGCTTACTTATATCGGCTCCTTCCCGATTACCGCAGGAGCCCTGCGGCAAGGCTTGTTGAGGGGTTTGAATTTGGTGGGATTGGTGTATGTGTCACGCTATGCGGTTTCTCCGGGGCTGCCGATTCCCGGAAAAATGGGTGCGCTGCTCTACAAGGTGTTTTATTACTTTGAAGAATTGACTGCCTATAGGGTGGTTCGGGACAGGAGTACCGGCTTTTGGGGGAATATCAAGCAGGCTCTGATAGGAATTGACGGGTATTTACTGCAGCTATCATTATCCCCTGCGGATGCAGCTGAAGGGAGGGCGCATAAGAGGGCGATGCCTGCTTTCGGGGTTCATATAGCAGTACCGATAGTGTGGGTAGGACTCAATTGGATTCTATATGCGGTCGGGTATGCATATTTATGAATAATAGGTATAAAATTTCAGCTGTTGTATTGACATAGTCCTAGAGTACTGTTAGCGTTCTTTTTAACTATAAACTTTCACTTATTTTGAGGAGACTACAGTATGCAGAACGCAATAATGAACGTGATGATCGCTATTTCGATTTCCAGTATCGCCCTCATCATCATTATTATTGCTGCAAGCCTGTCTCTCCTAATTACCAACCTACTACTAAGCCTATCGGGCATTATTATTCTACTAATTAGTGGAGTTCGAGGTGAGTTCCATTGTTCCGGCCGTAGCAATACGGCCCCTGCACACTGCTAAATAGCAGCCCGCAGCGGGAAAAGCACAGGAACAATGAAGCCACCTTGACTCATCCACCCCTGGTTATAGGTATATCTAAAGTATAGATATGCAGGTAACCGGGGATCGGTCTATCCTAAAGTCAAGTTCTGTTGCCGATTGTTCCTCCTTTTCTCAATCCTGCGGGAATGTATTAAATTGAGAGGAGGAGATGATGAAAGGTGCGAGAATACTGGTTGAGGCATTAAAGAAAGAGGGCGTTGATACTCTTTTTTGTTATAACGGCGGGGCTGTTATTTCGATTTTTGATGAGCTTTACACCCACGGCAAAGAGATTAACCTAATCCAACCCCGGCACGAGCAGGGGGGAACCCACGCTGCTGATGGATATGCCCGTTCAACCGGTAAAGCGGGGGTCGTATTAGTTACCTCCGGACCGGGAGCTACCAATACCGTCACCGGTATTGCTACTGCATATATGGATTCGGTGCCGCTGGTGGTATTTACAGGCCAGGTGTCTACCGGCATGATCGGGACTGATGCGTTTCAGGAAGCTGATACGGTGGGAATCACAATGCCCATTACCAAAGCCAACTTTCTGGTAAAGAACGTAGATGAACTTGCTCCTACAGTGAAAAAGGCTTTTCATCTGGCTACCACCGGCCGGCCGGGCCCTGTAGTGGTGGATATCCCCAAGGATGTTCAGATGGATGAGACCGAATTTGTCTATCCCCTAACTCCCGACTTGCCCGGGTATCGGCCTAAGGATAGCGGCCATCCCCGCCAAGTGAAAACTCTGAAAAAATACCTTCATGAAGCCCGTAAGCCGGTGGTGATCTCCGGCGGTGGGGTCAACAGCGCAGGCGCAACCGAGCTGATGAACGAGTTCTGTGATCGTTATGGTATACCGGTAGTGACAACCCTGCTGGGTCACGGAGTTTCTCCGCAGCACGAAGAGCTCAATTACGGACCAATTGGAATGCATGGTGGCCTGTACGGCAATTATGCCCTGCAGAATTGTGACCTGCTTATGGCTTTCGGGACCCGCTTCTCCGACCGTATTATGGGAGATCCCGATGTGTTTGCCGAACAGGCTCGGATAGTTCACGTAGATATTGATGCTGCGGAAATTGGAAAGAACGTTTCAGTTGACCTGCCGATAGTGGGACCGATTTCCGGTGTGTTGGAAGAGCTCAACCGTGAGGAGAGCTACGGTGACTATTCCGAGTGGGTAGAAGAACTCCGAACATACCGTGACAAAAACCCCCTTGAATTTGAACAATCCGAAGTATTGAAGCCGCAGTATCTTATTCAACTTGCACAGAAATACTTTCCTGAAAACACCATAGTAGCCTCCGATGTAGGGCAGAACCAGATGTGGGTAGCTCAGTACTTTCACTTTCATCGGGGCCGTCGTCTGCTTACCTCCGGAGGCCTAGGTACCATGGGCTACGGTCTGCCGGCGGCCATAGGGGCTGCTGTTGGGAACCCGGATGCCCAAGTACTTACGGTATCCGGAGATGGGGGCTTCCAGATGAACATGCAGGAGATGGCTACTGTGAAGCAGTACGGGCTAAAGGTGAAAATTCTGGTGTTGGACAACAGCTGTCTGGGTATGGTGCGCCAGTGGCAGCAGTTGTTATTCGATAAGCGCTATTCAGGTACATGCATGAATGATAACCCGGACTTCGGCTTGATGGCAAAAGCAATGGGTATTCCTTCGATGAAGCTGGAAAAGGTTTCCGAAGCCGAACAGACAATGAAGGCCTTTGCCGAGAGCGAGGGGAGTATGCTTTTGCATGCCGTGATAGAGGGCGAAGAGAACGTGGTGCCAATGGTTCCGGCGGGAAAGCCTTTAGACCAAGTAATTCGGAAAATGTAGGAGGAAAAACAATGGGCGAAGATAAAAGTACCTATACAGATCATGTGATTTCCCTGCTGGTTTTTAATCATCCGGGGGTGTTATCTAAGATTACCAGTTTAATTACAAGACGGGGCTTTAACATCGACAGTATTGCCGCCGGGCCGACCAAAGAGAAGGATATGTTCCGGCTCACTATTATGGTAAAGGGAGATGATCGGAGTATCGAACAGATCCAGAAGCAACTATATAAGATTGTCGACACCTTTAAAATTATGACAATCCACCCGGCTCGCAAGGTTGAGCGGGAAATTGGCCTGATTAAAGTGAAAGCACCGATGGGCGAGCGGAACGAGGTGCTGCAGATGGTAAATGTCTTTAAAGGTTCAATACTTGACTCAAGTACCAGTGGATTTGTTGTGGAGATAACCGGGAGCAGTGATAAAGTCGATTCCTTTATCAGTTTATTCCCGTCTAATCAGATTGTGGAAGTCGCCAGAACAGGAATTGTGGCGATGGATCGCTGGGAGAAACAATAAAATTAAAATGTTTAGAAATTTAGACCTAAAAATTTAAAGGAGAATGAAATGGCTGAAATTTTTTATGACAAGGATGCGGATCTTAATCTGCTAAAGGACAAAACCATCGCAGTGATCGGTTTTGGAAGTCAGGGACATGCTCATGCCTTAAATCTGCATGAGAGCGGGTGCCGGGTGGTGGTTGGTCTGAGGGCCGACAGTTCTAGCCGGGCGGAAGCGGAGAAGCACGGGGTTAAAGTAGTTGAGCCCGCTGAGGCGGCTCGAATGGCCGATATCGTTATGTTTTTGGTTCCCGATGAACTACAGCCCCAGATTTATGCAGAGCAGGTTGAACCAAACCTAGAAGCCGGTAATATGCTCATGTTTGCCCACGGTTTTTCAATTCACTTCCATCAGATTCAACCCCCCGAAGATGTTGATGTGGTAATGATTGCCCCCAAGGGACCCGGACACACCGTCCGCCGCGAATACACCGACGGCCGGGGCGTTCCGGGGCTCATAGCCATCTATCAGGATGCCTCCGGTCACGCCGATGAGCTGGCCAAGGCCTACGCCAAGGGCATCGGTGCTACCAGGGCCGGACTGTTTCGGACAAGTTTTCGTGAAGAAACTGAAACCGACCTGTTCGGTGAACAGGCAGTCCTCTGCGGAGGGGTTACCTCGTTGATGAAGGCGGGCTTCGAGACTCTGGTGGAAGCCGGGTACCAGCCGGAGATGGCCTATTTCGAATGCATAAATGAGATGAAACTGATTGTGGACCTCATTTATGAAGGGGGTTATGGGTATATGCGTTATTCGATATCCAATACCGCCGAGTATGGAGATTACATAACCCAAGAGAAGCTGATCACCGAAGAGACTAAAAAGTCTATGCGGGGAATTCTTAAGGATATTCAGACCGGTCGGTTTGCAAAGGACTGGATACTGGAAAACAAGGCCGGGGCTCCTTCTTTTAAGGCTACCCGACAGCTGGAAAAAGAGCATCAGCTAGAAGATGTGGGAGGCAAATTGCGCTCCATGATGTCATGGCTGCAAAAATAGGGAGATATATATGAGCAATCAGGTAAAGGTGTACGATACGACCCTGCGGGACGGCGCCCAGTCGGTAGGGGTCACCTTCTCTCTGCATGATAAATTGCGGGTGATGGAAGCCCTTGATGATATCGGGATGCACTATATCGAAGCCGGTTGGCCCGGTTCTAATCCGAAGGATGCTGCCTTTTTTGAGGCCGCCCAGTCGGTCCGGCTGCGTAACTCACGGTTGGCGGCTTTTGGTTCAACCCGTATGAAGAATACCAAAGTTGAGCAGGACCGCAATCTGGACTTGCTGCTGCGCAGTAACGTGCCGGTGATTACCATTTTCGGAAAGTCGTGGGATTTGCATGTGGTTGAGGCACTGGGGACAACTCCCGAGGAAAACCTGGAGATGATTTACTCTTCCGTACGTTACTTAAAAGAGCGGGTGGATGAGGTAGTGTTCGATGCCGAGCACTACTACGATGGAGTGAAAGCCAATTCCGAGTATGCCTTTGCCACTTTAAACGCAGCTGCCGAAGCCGGAGCGGATTGGCTGGTGCTGTGTGACACCAATGGAGGTACTCTCCCGGAGGTCTTCCAGCGGGAGACTGAGAAGGTTATAGACCGCTACTCTGTGCCGGT
>JAIPFV010000088.1 GCA_021736475.1 Spirochaetia bacterium
AGGTGCGGTAATCGCAAATCTCCCGTACCCGGGGCGAGTCCAGGTCGTTGGTCAAAATTTCCTCGAACAACGCCTCGATGCTCTGCCGCTCCTCCTCCGAGGTCAGGCTTTCGAACAGGGTATCCTTGTACTCCTCCACCTTCATGGCCGTGCGAAACACCTCCAGAATCTGCCGTTTCTCAGGCCGCTCACGAATCGAAAAGCTGTACTGGTCCTCACCAAAGGATATCTCCTTTAGCGTGTGGTTGATCTCGGAAAAACTCTCGCGGGCATCGTTGATATACTCGTTCATCCGGGCAACAAAGTGCTCCTTGAACTGGCGTTCAGCCTCGCGGCGAGCCCGGGCTATCTTCTCGCGGTAGGCCGGCAGCTCAGTATCGCGATAACGTAATAGCAAATCAACAAAGGGCTGTGACCCCTCCACAGTCTCGTCAAGCATCAGCCGGTAATCCCGGTTAAAGCGGCTCTTCAGCTTCAGCAATTCATCCTTAGCCCCTTTAAGCCGGGTCTCCAAACCTTTACGGGCGTTCTCGTAGTTGGCCAGCAGAGTGCGCACATCCTGCAGGGAGGCAGACTCTCCGCCCCTGAGGCGTTCCAGAAAGTAGGCCTCGAACTCATCCAACCGGTGCCGGCGTTCGCTCAGAAACTCTTCCAGCCGGTCGGCAGCCTGCCCCTCAGCCACTTCCAGACCGGCAGCATCGGCCTCCCGGCGGTCAATCTCGCCCCGCAGCTCACCAACCTTCTCATCGGCAAGTGCCCGTTCATTTCGCAGGCCGGCCAGCTCTTCCTCGGCCGTTTTGATTCGCCCGCGCAGATCTTCTATCTCCGATACATCTATTTCGCCGATCTGCCGGTCCACTTCCCGGCAATGCTCACTGTACTGCTCCTCCAGGCGGCGGGATTCGGCCAGATCCTTCACCTGATTGAGCTGAGCAAAAACCTCGGTCAGCATTTGTCTGCGCTGCACCGCCTGTTCCAGCTCCCGCCGGGCCGCTGCATATTCGCCCTTCAGACGCTTGATCTCGGCAGTAATGAGCTCGTGACGCCGGCGGCGGGCTTCGCCTCCGATGTACCAGCGCGAGTACACCTGAGGTTCCAGCCGAAACACTGTATGGCCGGTGTAATACACACAATCGGGGCTTATCGCCCGGTCAAACTCTGTAAGGTTCTCTCGGTCAGTGCGGATTATATCGCCCATCAGCTGGGCACTGTAGCGCAGAGCTAAGGGGTTCTCGGTTTCCACCATTTCCGCCAGTGAACCGGCGGTTGCCTCGGCCGCCTCCATCCGGGCCAGGTAAGGCAGCCCCACTCCGGCTACCTCCGGCTCCTGCTGCTTATACAGCTCGGCAGCTTGTGCAAAATGCATATCCTCCACCAGTAAATCAAAGCGTCGGTCGCCCAACACACCTTCCACCGCATTTCGCCATTGCGAGTCGCTCATCTCCAGCAGCTCTGCAAAAATCCACGTCTGAAGGCCCTCCGCTTCCAGAGCCGCCTTCAGCCGCTCCACCGCCGCAGGGTAGCGCAGCCGTCCGGTCTCCAGCTCTTCCAGCTCGGACTGCAGATCGGCCAGTTCGACCAGCTGCCCCTTCACACGGGCATTCAAGCCGGCAACCTGCTCTCCTACCGCATCAAGTTCTTCACCAACCGAAGAAATCTCCGAATCGATATCCTCCGCCAAACTCCGTTCCAGCTTCTCGGCGCTTTCACGCAGCACCTGCTCAAAGCGCTCGGCCTGGCGGTGGAACTCATCACGCCGGCGGGTAAGCTCGGCCCGCTTCGTCTCCAGGCTTTCGAGCAGCCTTTGAGTGTCATTGCCGGCCAAAGCAGCCCGCAATTCATCACGCAGCTGCTCATAGCGGCTGCGCCGTTCTTCGAGGTTCGCCAGCTGCTGCTGCACCGCCGCCAAATTACCCCGCGCCCGTTTCAAAGCCACCGCATTCACTTCCGCCTCGCGCTGCACGGCCAAGTGGCCGGCCTTCAGGCGCAGGTAGTCCTGGCTCTCTATCTGCCGGCTGATAGTATCGGTCTCCTCCTGACTGCGGGCAATCTCCTCTAAAGCGGTTATCTTGCGTTCCATCAACGTCGCTTCTTCCTCGGCCTCACGGTAGTTGTTCAGGTTCTCCCGCATGGCCGACACATCCACAAAACGCTCTTCCAGAATGTAGTCGCAGACAAACTGGTCAACCGAAGTCAGCGGGGTAAAGGAGACCGAGCGCAGCAGCGCTTCAAGGTAGGGGTTAAAGCTCACATTCCTGCGATGCACCTTCAGCCGCATGGTCAGCTGGGCATTGTACTCCCGTTTAGTTGCACAGAGCACCGCCCCCATCTCCTGCAAACTGCTGCGCAGCTCTTTGGCCGCCCGGTAGAACCCGTCCCGGCTCAGTGGTATGTCATCCAGCCGGTGGTTATCCAGCACCCATTGGCTCTCTTTTACACTTGCGTCGGTAAAGGCCTCGACCATCACACCGGCACAGAAAATGCGGTCTGCTGCGCTGAACTCCAGGACAATATGGGCAATCGTATCGCCGCGGGCGTATTCGGCCCCCTCCATCCCCATTTTACAACGCACATAGCTTTCCAAACTGCGGGCACTCTGTCGTGATGTGGCCGCCGAGGAGTTGAAGCGAATTTTATTGATGTTCGCCACCAGGGCATACTGCAGGGCATCGATAATCGTCGATTTCCCGCTGCCGTTATCGCCGGCCAGCAGGCTGATCTCTTTGAACCGCACCGTCTCATCTTGAAAATAGTGCCAGTTCACCAGCCGCATACGGTTCAGCAGTAACTTCATTCTTCCTCCCCCTCCGCTTCATCACTTCCGGCGGTAATGACGGCAAATAACTCCTCGATATCCCGGCCTTCCAGCACATACGGTATGCTCGGATACAATACCAACAGACTCCCCGGATCTTCCGCCTCGCCAAGGATGCGGATAAACTTCAACGACTGCAGGCGCCGCAGCATATTCACAAAGCGGGTTTTTGAAACCGGCCGTTCAGTCAAAACCCTGAAGCGGTCCTGAAACTCTACCTGCTGCAGGGTTACCTCGCTGCGCAGCGACAGCTCGTTGCGTTTCTCGTTGTACACCACCAGCAGCACCAACAGTCCCAGAGTCTCCTCCAGGTTCAAATTAGTTCGCCGGCCGGCCTCACCGCGGTAGGTAATAACCCCCAGCCCCTCGTCCTTTAACAGAGTCAGGCCTACAAAGGAAAACCACTCCTCCAAAGCCGCAAAGTTTCGCAGGGCGAAGCTGTACAACTGCTCCTCCGCATCCACAGCCCGCAGCAAAAACACCTCGCTCAGCAGCACCCGCACCGCCTTCGCAAATGTCTCACGATCTCCGGCATTCAGCCGCAGCACCCCGTCAAGCGCCATCGCCGCCCCTCCTTCGCTCGATATAGTAATGGTCCTGAAAATGAAAGCCCTGCACCGACACATCACCCGCCCGCCATACTACCTCGAAAGGAAAGTCGGCACGACCGGCCTCGGCATAACCGGCGGCGTACAGCAGTTTGATAAACCCGTCCAGATCCCCGGCGATATCCTGCGATCGCAGAGCCCCCCGCGGCGTATCGTCTTCGGCATCGTGTCCGCTGAACTTCACCCCGCGCAAAAACTCCGCCACTTTTTTCGGGTTCAGCTGCCCGGTTACCTTCAGCTCCATCTCGCGCTGCCGGAAAAGGACATCCGAATTCTCCTCCGGCACGCCCACCGCAGCCGGCTCAATAGTCCGGCTGCCCCTCGGGCGGGTGTACAGCGACTCCGGAGCCAGAAAGCGGGCGCGGTACAGCTGCAGCGGCACCTCAGGTGCCCCAATGCTGCCTTTCGCCAAGGCAGTCACAATGTCGCGCAGCTTACCTTGTAGGCTGGCATCGCTGTACAGTTTGGTCTTTATCTTTTGAGTGGAAATCTTGGAATAGCGCCGATTCTTATCATCAATCTCGTCGAGTATCGGGTCTATGCCCCGCAAACTGTCGCGAATCTCCTTGAGCATCTCCACCATCAGCTTACGGGCCTGTTCCACCGAGGTTCGTTTGACTACCGCCAGCCGCCCGGCGTTGGCTGCCAGCCAGGCCTCATCCTGTAGAAACGACACTACCGCCTTATTGATCAAGGGGCGGTACTTGGACAGGTTGTCGGAAGTCTTCAGGCGGTTGTAAGCCCGGTCGACCACCTCATGCATGTACAGGTCGTAGTGAATATGGAGTATCTCATGCACCTCGGCCTCTTCGCTGTACAAATTCTGCAGATAGGTCCGGATATTCTGACTGAGCACCTTCAGCGATTCGATCAATCGCCGTACGTGCGAATGGGCGCTCATCAGGTTGTAATGCCCGTTCTCCCGGGCCGCCCCGCCGGTCAACAGAGAATAGACCGCCACAATATGGCTCTCATACTCCTCGGCCAACCCTGTCGACGTGGAATAGAGCGCCTCGAAAAACGGCTTGGCCCAGCTGTTCATCGTTACCAGTTGGGTAAAATCCTCCAGAACCTCGTTCCCCACCCAGCCATAAGCAGTCAGCCGCCGCAGAAAGTAGTTGGCCACATCCCGCGGGCTGCGGGCTGACTCGGCAGACTCCTCATCCGTCAACCCGCTCTCAGAGACCTCTACCTCATCATCCGATAGCTCCGCCTCGACCGCATGCGTGCGAAAATAGTCCTCGAACTCGCGAACCACCTGCGCCCGCTCGATGCTACCCTGGTACTCGAGGAACAAGCGATAGAAAATAAGCAGCAGAGCCGCATAATGCTCCTTCAGTGGCGAAGCCAGCGGCCTGAAAAAGTTTTCCGGTAACGTTTTAAATAAGGCCATGGAGTACAGAAGTATAACACGCAGGTCGGGTGAAGGCTATACGGATTTATTAAAAATGCAATGCCATAGACGGCCGGGGCTGTGCTGCCAGGCTCTGCGCCTGTGCCGGTAGCCGCCCCGAGGACCCTTGGTTCGGCGTGCAAAATCATGCCCATTCTTCAGTCACTTTTGAAGCAGACCACCACTCCCCCCTGTATATATAGGTAAACCCGTAGTATAATAGGAGCATGGATATGAAAGATCTGGCTGAACTACTGGAAGAAGAGCTCTCGGAAGCGGTTGAAGTGAAAAACCCCAAATCACTGCACCGGTATATCTCGCTTCTAACCGGCAACTATGTTCAACAAAACATTCACGAACGGCAGTATAACGAGCTTACCGGCAGCATCAAAGAGATGCTTACCTCTATGCAGGAGGGCTTCCGCCGCATGGACGAGCGTTTTGCCGCCCAAGACAGCCGCTTCGAAGCTCTACAAAAGCAAATGGATGAACGCTTTGCCGCCCAGGAATCACACTTCACATCTCTGCAGAAGCAAATCGACGAGCGCTTTGCCGCCCAGGGCAGCCGCTTCGAAGCTATACAAAAGCAGATGGACGAACGCTTTGAAGCAAGCAACCGCCGATTTGACGATATGAACCGCCGTTTCGACCAACAGCACAAACTCATCAGCCTGGGTTTCACTGCCCTAGTCCTGGTCATCGCAGCATTCAATCTAACGATTATTCTGAGCTAAGCCACAGTGCGCAAAACATTTTGGTGGTTATAGTAACCAAAAATTAAATATATTGGTTACCAGAGTGTACATTTTTTCCATTTGCTGCTAAAATCTAACTATGGATTCGTTGTTAGAAAAATTCCGACGAAAAATATCCGTTGTGAACACTCACTTTGTCCGCAGTGTAATGGAAACCATTCACTGGGATGCCCGACTAATAGGAATAAAAGGCGCCCGGGGTGTGGGAAAAACTACCCTTCTGCTCCAGCACATCAAACTGACCTACCGTGATCAGCTGGACCGAGTTCTTTACGTCAGCCTGGACGATCTGTGGTTTTCCGAACACAGCCTGGCTGATTTAGTGGATCGATTCGTCAGGACCGGGGGAGAAAGGATCTATCTTGATGAAGTTCATAAATATCCCGATTGGTCCCGGGCGATAAAAAACATCTATGACGACTATCCGGAATTACAGATTGTTTTTACCGCCTCCTCGCTGCTTGAGATTCTGGATGCACGAGCGGATCTAAGCCGAAGAGCAGTCGTCTATCATCTTCCGGGGCTCTCGTTTCGAGAATACCTGAACATCCAGGGTATCGGCCAATTTAAAGCCTGTACATTTGAAGAAATAATACAAAACCATTCCCGTCTGGCGGAGGGGGTAGTTAAGGAGATAAAACCCTTCCAATATTTTCAAGACTATCTTCACACAGGCTATTACCCCTTCTTTCTTGAAGGCCAAGAGACCTTTCCCATGCGGCTTGAAGAGACCATCATCATGTTGCTGGAAGTAGAACTGCCGCTTTTGCGGAATATCGATATCAGTTATGTTATTAAGCTGAAACAGTTGTTGAGTATCATATCCGAATCGGCCCCCTTTGTACCAAATATTTCCCGATTGAGCGATAGAATCGAAATCAACCGGCAAACCCTTATCACCTATCTCCATTATCTTACCGAAGCCAGGCTAATCAATTCGCTTTACACACGGGCCCGGGGTATCGGGGCCCTGAAAAAGCCGGATAAGCTCTTTCTTGAAAACAGTAATCTCATGTATCTCCTGGCGGGAAAAATCAAAACAAGCGAAAAAGGAACGGTGCGGGAAACCTTTTTCTTCAATCAGGTCGGTACCTCTCACCAGCTTCTCTACCCGCAACAGGGCGATTTCCTGGTCGACGGAAAGTATACCATCGAAATCGGAGGAAAAAACAAAGGCAGGCAGCAGATCCGAGACCTTGAAAACGCCTATGTAGCCGCTGATGATGTTGAATACGGCTACGGAAGAACGATTCCTCTCTGGCTGTTCGGCTTCCTCTATTAAATAAAATGCACTTCTATAGACAGCCGGGGCCGCCAGAAGCCGAAGGGCCTGCGCCGGTAGACGACCCGAGGCCCATTTTGATACAACCGTATTCAACTTAACTTGCATTCGTCCGCGGATAAGCTATAATCGGTCAAGGAGTTTTACTATGTTAATGGATACGATTATCAGCACTATGTCGGAAACTATGCAGCAGATGCGTGGCGAGGGGCTCTTCCTTACCACCAAGGCCGAAAAAACCAACACAATGATTATCGGTTGGGGAGGAATCAACGTCTATTTCCGCCGCCCTATTTTTATTGTACCCGTACGCCTTTCACGGTATACCCACGAGCTGATGGAAGCCTCCACCCATTTTACCGTGAGCGTTCCCCGCCCCGGCGAACTCAGCAAAGCTATTGCCTTTTGCGGCAGCAAATCTGGCCGCGACTATGACAAATTTGCCGAATGCGGTCTGACCCCGGTTCCGGGCAGAGAAAGCGAGGTGCCGGTTATCGGTGAGTGCGTATTGCATTACGAGTGCGAGATAATCTACAAACAGCACATGGATAAGGACAAGCTCAAGCCGGACATAGACTCGGAAGTGTATCCCAACTCGGTGTACCACAGCTTCTACTTCGGTCAAATAAACGCCTGTTATTCCCAGTCATGAAACAGGAGCCCACGGTAAAACCCATCAATCTTATCAGCTACGGATCCGGCGATTTTTACGGGGGCGGCTCTTTTCTTTTAATCGGCATGCTGTTTCTGATCTTCCTGACTGATATTGTGGGAATATCCCCGGCGGCAGCGGCGCTGGTCTTCAGCATCGGTAAAGTGTGGGACGCCCTTTCAGATCCACTGATGGGCTATATCTCCGACAACACCAGGTCCCGCTTCGGCCGCAGACGAGTGTATCTTCTTTTCGGAATCGTTCCCGTTTTCATCAGTTTTCTGCTTCTCTGGCTTCCGCTCAATTTTTCTATGCAGACCGGGGCGGTGATCTATTACAGCTTCGCCTATATCTTTTTCAGTACCGTCTTTACCATGGTGATGGTGCCCTATGCAGCCCTCAACGCTGAAATGACCATGGACTACCGCACCCGCACAAAGCTCACCGGTGCCCGTATAATTTTTTCGCAGTTTTCCGCACTCCTGGCAGGAACCATTCCAAAGATCATCATCGATTCGTATACCCGTCCCTTCAGGGGCTCTGCGGAAAAGGGGTACCTGGTGATGGCGGTGATCTTTGCCCTGCTCTATTCCCTCCCCTGGATTTTTGTCTTTCTCGGTACATGGGAGCTGCCCTACACTCCGGAGAAACTGAAAAAAGCCGGTTCACCTCTCCGGCAAATTCTCTCTGTATTCCGAAACTTCGGCACCATCTTTATCAACAAATCCTTCCGCATTCACATTTTGATGTACATATGCGCCTACAGCGCGATGGATGTGCTCATGGCGATGTTCGCATATTTTCTCAAGTATAACATCGGCAGGGAGGACCTTTTTCCTGTTGCCATGGGCTCCCTGCTTCTAGCCCAGATCCTCATGCTCCCGGTGTATGTGATGATCAGCAACCGGAAGGGAAAAGGCTTTGCGTACCGGGTCGGGCTCTCCATATGGCTTGCGGGGCTGCTGCTCTCGCTCACGATCACCGGTCAGACTCCCCTTGCCCTACTGGTGATTACCTGCGTTATAATCGGTGCCGGCCTCTCGGCGGGAGTTATGGTCCCATGGGCGATTCTACCGGAAGTAACCGATGTAGACGAACTTATCACTACCAAAAAACGGGCCGGTACCTACTCCGGGTCAATGACCCTCCTGCGTAAACTTGTGCAAGGCCTGGTGGCTGTTCCGATGGTAGGCATAGTTCTGTCGCTCATTAATTTCGTACCCAACCAGGTCCAGTCGCCGGAAACGCTCCTGCAGATGAAACTCTTTTTCGTCATCGGTCCGGCAGTATTCATCCTGCTCGGCATCGTGACCGCCTTCGCCTTCAAAATCACCCCGTATAGCCATGAACTACTGCGAAAGGAGCTAAAACGCTTACGGGAAGGCGGGGCAAAGGACGACGCCGACCCGGAAACTCTTAAAACCGCACACATGCTCACCGGGATGGACTACCAGGAACTCTACAGGGATAAAACAGTAGAAAAGGAATGAAGCAGAGTGTCCATCCCCCCTGTATATATAGGTAAACCCGTAGTATAATAGGAGTATGGACATGAAGGATTTAGCCCAAAGGTTGGAAGAGGAACTCTCGGAGGCAGTGGAGGTAAAAAACCCCAAATCCCTGCACCGCTATATCTCTCTGCTCACCGAAAACTATGTCGAACAGAACATTCATGAGCGACAGTACACAGAGCTTACCGGCAGCATCAAGGAGATGCTGGCCTCGATGCAGGAGGGCTTCCGCCGGATGGACGAGCGTTTTGCCGCCCAAGACAGCCGCTTTGAAGCCCAAGACAACCGTTTTGAAGCCCAGCAGAAACAAATGGATGAACGCTTTGCCGCTCAGGAACTACATTTCACATCACTGCAGAAGCAGATCGACCTTCGCTTCGAAGCCACTCAGAAGCAAATGGACGAGCGCTTCAACGCTCAGCAATCACACTTTACCTCGCTTCAGAAACAGATGGACGAACGCTTTGAAGCCAGCCAAAAACAGATAGATGAACGCTTTGAAGCCGGCAACCGCCGCTTTGACGATATGAACCGACGCTTCGACAAACAGCACAAACTCATCAGTCTGGGCTTTACCGCCATAGTTCTGGTTATCGCCGCCTTTAATCTGACGATCATTCTAAGCTGAGCACGCCCTCGGCAGGGGGGAAGCGGCCGGAATCCGGTTCCCTCTCAACTCGTACTTCGAGCTCGTGAGGAGTAATCACCTGCGTCAGCATCTCCCCCTCCCGATCACCGTACCCAGAATGCCGGGATTTGAACTCAAAGACCATCTCGTAGGCCGCCGGACCTTCCCCCTCTCGAACACTTTTTTCCACCTCCCGCAGCGGCACCCACCACTAGCAACGCGACTATCAGTAGTATCGTTGACCTCTTCATAGGCTTCATTGTATATCACTCCATCATCTTATTATGGGAATAATATTATAATAAAAAATGCATGTCCTGTAGACGGCCGCGGCCGTCCGGGCGGCTCGCTCCGCTCCCCGCCCGCACCCCCGACCAGTAGACAACCGGTGGACCCTTGGGGAATCGTCCTCATCACACACCAATTTTGAAGCAGAAAGGCCTCACGCTACTAAACTACGAACAAAGATCCTTCCCCCTCGAAATGTTTTTATATTGTCAAATGCTTATCAAGAAAATGTCATCAAGAAAAAACTGAAATTCGAGTGTCCGTTCCTCAGGATCTTTACCCCAAAAATGATAAATCTTGAATCTCGTATTGAGGTCGGGTTCCATAGTGGCTATATCGTGTAATCTCTCATACTTTCGTATGAACCTGCAATTTCATACGAAAGTCCAATTGTAGACTCTCCGGCGGCAGGGCATATTCGGTGCATAACATTTTCCAATGGAGGAAACAGAAATGAAGAAACTAATTACCTTTTCACTGATGCTGATACTTGTTGCCGGCGGGATGGCCGCCGCCGACGAGTATCGTTGGAACGCAGGCTTAATCATCGGCGGCGGAAACGCCGGCGGAGACGCCATGGGCGGAATTGGCGCCGAGGTCACCCGCGAGTTCGGCGACAACCTGGAGCTTGGCTTCACTGCCTATGCACAGTCCGAAGTAGACGGGGCACACAAGGATGCCTCCGGCCACGAGTATCACTTGGAATCCGGCTACAGCGCCCTGCTTATCAAACCCAAGCTGCGGGTGAACGAATGGCTGGAAATTGGCCTGCCCCTGGAAACCGGAAACGGACTGCTGCAGTACCGCTACACCGGCGAGTACCGCGAAGAGGTGCGCTGGACCGAAGAAATCCTAGACCGGGTAAACCACTCGGTCTACTCCGCCGGAATCGAACCAAAACTGCTGCTGGCCGGCCACGGGGCCGTCACCATCGGCTTCGGCTACCGCGGCACCGGCCCCCTGCGCACCGATCTGGCCGAAAGCGGCGAACTGGACGGCTTCTGGGGCCGCATGGGCTACAGCTACCGCTTCTAATCTCTACACACTTAATCGGCCGCTGACCGCCTTGCGCGCGGCGGCGGCCGGCTCTCCGGTCAGAACCAATCCCCCCTGCGAGAGCTTGAGCCGGAACAATTTCATATTCATAGGAGTTTGTAATGAAAAATATCATAACCATTGTTTTAATTGCTGCGGCAGCCGTTCTCGGAGCATTTATTTCAACCTACCCGCTGCATAATCCGCCGGGGGTGCCTGAAAAGAGCGGGCCCTCCGCATTTTCCGCCTATCCCCCCTTCTCCCTTGAGCGGGCAATGGAGGACCTGGAAGTTATCACCCGGCAGCCCCGGGTACCGGGTACGCAAGGCTATGCAGCCGCCCGGGACTATATCGCGGCCGAGCTGAATGAGCTAAACGAGATAGAAGGGCTAAAAGAAATAGACGAGCTGAAAGAGCTCGGCCTTGAAGTCGAGATCACGGACAGCATATCCGTCCGGTCGCAAGCCGGAAACGCAAATGCAGCCCGCGCACGCAGTGTGGTGGCCCGCCTGCCCGGAACCGACAGCACCGGTGCGGTACTGCTGGGCGGCCATCTGGATACCGTCCACACCACCACCGGAGCCAGCGACTGCGGTGCGGCTGCGGTTAGCGTGCTTGAAACGGCCCGGGCACTCGCCGAGGGGCCGACCCCGCAGAATGACATCATCTTTTTAATAGAGGATGGTGAAGAGACCTCCCGCTCCGGATCAAACTCTTTTGCAACCCGGCACAGATGGGCACAGGATGTCCGGGTAGCGATCAATCTGGAAGCAATGGGAACCGGGGGCAGCTCACTGCTGTATGTCACCGGACAGGAGAACCGGTGGATCATCAATGAGGCCTTGCAGGTCATGCCGAATCCGGTGGCCTACTCCTTTGCCAATGACCTTATCTGGACTACCGGAACCGGCGGCTCCGACCTCGACCAGTTTCTGACCGTTGCCGAGACAGGGCTGGGGCTGGTCTATCTGAATAATGTACCCGCCTACCACAGCATGGCCGACAGCATTGAAAACCTGGACCCGGCCAGTCTGTACCACCATGGTAACACCATGCTCTCCCTGGCCAGGCACTTTGGAAGCCTCGACCTGGACCGGGACTTAAGCCGAGGGAATGCAGTCTATTTCAACCTTCTTTCCCGCTTTGTGGTTCATTACCCTGCCTGGGCAGGGGTAATTATCGCCCTCATTGCCGCCGCTGCTTTAGCCGCAGTGCTCCTGGCCGGTTTCCGGAGTAGGCGCCTGGAGTGGAAGGGTATTATCCTCGGGGCAGCTGTGTTCCTGCCCTTTGCAATCGCCGCCACCGCGCTTTCAGGGCTGCTCTGGTACCTTCTGCGGATAATCGATCCGCGTCTGCAGGTCTTTCTTGTGGGGGTCAGCTATGACCGGCCCCTCTACTCGCTGGCCTTTGCGCTGTTCGCCGCCGCCCTTATGACCGCCGGCTACGCTCTCTTTAAAAAGCGGACACCAGTCGAGCTCGCCCTTGGCGCAGCCCTCTGGAGCGCGCTTCTCTCGCTCCTATCGGCCTTTGCGCTGCCAGGCTCCAGCTACATCTTCTCCCTTTCTCTTCTGTTTTTACTGCCCCCACTCTAGGCAACGCTC
>JAIPFV010000089.1 GCA_021736475.1 Spirochaetia bacterium
CCTTCGGCATGTACCCGAGCCGTGAGGTTGATCATTCTGTGCCGCTGCAGGAGGCCTTTACCCTGCAGAGTGCTTTCATTAAGGTAGATGATTTTCCCGTCAATACCAGTATCGGCTACGGTCGAACTTTTGTTACCAGCCGACCTTCGCGTATAGGGGTGCTGCCGATAGGGTATGGGGACGGTTTTATACGTGACTATTCCGGCAATGCTGATGTGATAGTCCATGGATTGCGGGTTCCCGTGGTGGGGCGTGTATCGATGGATATGATTACCGTTGATCTTACTGATATTCCTGAAGCAGTGAAAGTAGGGGATAGGGCTGTGCTGCTTGGAAGCCAGCAGTGGCAAGGGCGAAGCGAACACATCAGCAGCGAAGAATTGGCTGAGCGAGCCGGCACAATTACCTACGAGGTAACCTGCCTAATTGGAAAACGAGTACCCCGGGTGTTTTTACGTAAGGGATGGAAAATCGGAGTTGATGCAATGAGCGGATCCTTTCTTTCCTGGGTTCACGGTTAGGTTTCAATTTTCTCAGATAGAGAGGCTCTCCTGAAAGTATATAGATGCACTGATATATTAGTTGCGTTATCAATTGCCATATTTGTATATATAAAAAAATTTGACAGAGTGAAAATTTGGCTTCACAATACATAAATCAGGGAACAATATGTAAAATAACAGGAGGTGAATTATGAAGGTAGGCTCTGTGAAGGAAATCAAGCGCCATGAATACCGTGTGGGTCTGACCCCTTCATGCGTGAAAGCGTATGTTGCAGCAGGCCATTCGGTAAGCATTGAGGCGGGAGCTGGAATAAACGCCGGATTTACGGATGAAGAATATTCCCAGGCAGGGGCGGAGTTAGTAAAAGGCCGTAAAGAGGTATTTGATAAGTCGGATATGATTGTAAAAGTAAAGGAGCCCCAGCCCGATGAATGGGGTCTGTTTCATAAGGGACAGATCCTCTTTACGTATCTGCATCTGGCTGCCGAACGCGAGCTGACCGAGGGTTTGTTAAAAACCGGAATCAAAGGGGTTGCCTACGAGACTATCGAGACAGAGGACGGGCAGTTGCCCCTGCTGAAGCCCATGAGTGAGATTGCCGGCCGTTTAAGTATTCAGGAGGGGGCCAAGTTTCTGGAGCGACCCTTCGGAGGCCGTGGAGTATTGCTGGGCGGAATACCGGGAGTCGAAAAGGGACAGGTTGCTATTCTTGGCGGAGGAGTAGTCGGTACCAATGCGGCTAAAATGGCGTATGGGATGGGTGCTCGGGTTACGATCCTTGATATTGATGTGAACCGTCTGGAATATCTTGATGATATTTTCGAAGGGCATATTAATACCCTATATAGCAATCCGGCCAACATTGAAAAAGTGCTGCACGAGAGCGACTTGCTGATAGGAGCGGTTTTGATTCCCGGAGCAAAGGCTCCGAACCTGGTAAAGCGGACTGACCTGAAAAAGATGAAACAGGGTTCTGTGATAGTAGATGTGGCGGTTGATCAGGGCGGATGTATTGAAACCACCAAGCCCACTACCCATGATGAACCGACTTTCACCATTGACGGGGTAGTACATTACTGCGTGGCAAATATGCCGGGTGCCGTTGCACGTACAGCCACCCTCGGACTTACCAGCGCAACCCTTAAGTACGGGCTTATGATCGCTAACAAGGGTTTGGAGCAGGCGGCGAAGGAAAATGAGGCGCTTAAATTAGGCATTAACCTTTACGACGGGGCACTTACCTACAAGGCGGTAGCCGATACGTTTGGAATGGACTACACACCGGTTATATAAGGAGGTGTAATGGAGATATCTATGGCAATTTCAAAAATCAGAGATTTTTGAAATTACCTGTTTAGGTAAAAAAAAGTAAAATAAAATTATAGAAAAGGAGGGAGAGTACAAGAGAAACAAATGGGTTCACCTGCGTAACGTGTTACTGTTCTAAATTGAACAGCACCTGGCTGGTGGAAAAATTTTGTAAAAAAAAACAAGAATAACAAGGAGTGAAAAATGCAAGCAATTGAAAAAGCAGTTGCAGCTGCAGGTTCATTTGCCTGGGGGCCTGTAATTATTACGATTCTATTTGTTGCCGGTATTATACTTACAGTGGGCACCAAAATTGTGCAATACCGCAGAATCGGCAAAGCCTTTAAGTATCTGTTCGCGAAAGATGTCAAAGGTGAAGGAGATATCAATCCCTTTGCCGCTTTGATGACCACCCTCTCGGCTACTATTGGTACCGGAAATATCGGTGGTGTGGCTACTGCTATTGCAGCCGGTGGTCCAGGTGCCGTCTTCTGGATGTGGGTTACCGCAGTCTTTGGCGGTGCTATTAAGTTTGCCGAAGCAGTACTGGCGGTACGTTACAGAACTACCGATGAGTTCGGTGAAAAATCCGGTGGTCCGATGTACTACGCAAGTGTCGGTATGGAAGAACGCTACGGTGGGAACTGGAAATGGCTTGGATGGCTGTTTGCCCTGTTTGCCTTCGTGGCCTCCTTCGGTATTGGTAACATGGTACAGAGTAATGCAATCGCAGATGTTATGGATTCCTCCCTGGGAATTCCTACCTGGATATCGGGCCTGGTGGTTGCAGTATTGGTCGGACTGGTCGTAATTGGTGGTATTAAGAGAATCGCGCGGGTTGCAGAAAAAATTGTACCCTTTATGGCGGTTATCTATGTCCTTGGTTCACTGTTCGTCATTTTTGCCAACATCGAATTTCTGCCGAGAGCCTTTGGATGGATCTTTGGCAATGCCTTTAACGGCAGAGCTGTTGCCGGTGGTTTTCTAGGTTCAGTAGTTCGTTTTGGTGTTGCCCGTGGTGTTTTCTCTAACGAAGCCGGGCTCGGAAGTGCACCAATTGCACATGCCGCCTCCAGAACTGAAGACCCAGTTCGCCAGGGACTTATTGCATCTCTCGGTTCATTCCTCGATACCATCGTCGTGTGTACCATGACAGCTCTGGTTATCTTCATTTCACCGGTTATTAAAATTGGTCCCGACGGTATGATGAATGTGCTCAATAATCTGGACGGTGCCTCACTTACCTCTACCGCCTATAATATGGCCCTTCCGGGTGGTTTCGGTCAGTTGATCGTCTCCTTCGGTCTGTTGCTGTTTGCCTTTACCACAATTCTTACCTGGTATTACTACGGATACAAATCGCTGGAGTTTATCACTGGTGAGAAAATTGCCGCGTATTATAAGTATGTCTGGGTTGTGTTGGTTTTTGTAGGTGCTATTGCATCCCTCGGTTTTGTATGGAACCTCTCCGATGCATTCAACGGTCTGATGATTCTGCCGAACCTCATTGCACTGATCGCATTGAGCGGAGTAGTATTCAAGATGCTCAGAGAATACGAAGAGAAGTACTACAAGAAATAAAGTACTTTATACAATCTAGTATCAACAGCGCCGGGTCTTTTGAAGGGCTCGGCGCTTTGTTATGCTGCTCTACTAATCTGTTTGACCGTTCTGCTCACTCGGGCCGTACTGCTGCAGTGAGCGGATTATTGGATCGAAGGAGAAGGCGGGGGAGCGTGTGTCGTGGTGCTGCAGTTTTTTGAGCCTCTTTTTTAGTATGCCGTAAAATTTATGGGAAGATATACTTTGCGGTAAATCCTCGATGTACTTTCCCGAGAGGGTAAGAATATGCTCGGCTGCGGACTGAATGATAAACAGATCCAGCCCTAGACTGTTAAGAGCTATTTTTGCTCTCCATAACTGGCCTTTCTCATTGTATCTGTTGGCAACTTGGAGGTTTTCCTCGAGTTTAGTAACCACCTCCCGTGCTCCGGTTTCGATGCTTCTGTAATCGTACAAGTCATCTTCTTTGTATATCTCAGCCAGGTACAACACTGTGTAGTAGGCGGTGGGTCCGAGAGCCTCAACCTTTTGTCCGTAGTCGTCCTTTTCTTTAAGCACATCGTGATAGGTGTCTAAGATTCTTCTATAATCTTCAAGCTGCTCAGTCATCTGCTTCTCTCCAGTTTGTTCGAACCATCATATTTTGGGGTATGCTAGTGTAAATTTAGGAATCAGTGTAGACCGAGTTGTTCTTCAGGTCAATAAAGCATCTCAATTGGTTTATTAAGTTGAGCAAATAATTATATCTAAAAAATACTATATTAATAGAGCTTGACGGCGTATCACGCATGCAATATAGTGAAAATTAGACCATCATGGTAAACAGTTAAGGAGGTTCTATATGGCCAGTCCGGAAAAATTAAAATTTCAAAAATCACACGAGTGGACACGAGTTGAAGGTTCCATTGCATATGTCGGGATTTCAGACCATGCGCAAGAAGAGTTGGGGGACATCGTTTTTGTAGAGATCCCTGAGGTTGATGATGAGTTCGAGGCCGGTGAAGAGGTTACCAACATCGAGTCGGTAAAGGCGGCATCACCAATTTACGCCCCGGTTTCGGGGAAAGTGGTAAAGGTAAACCAGGAGCTGGAAGAGGCGCCGGAACTTATTAATCAAAAACCGTACGAAGCTTTCATTTTTGCAATAGAAATGACCGATCCCTCAGAGTTGGATAAGCTACTCAGCTACGAAGAGTATCAGAAATCAATCGAAGAAGAAGAGTAGGAACTTTTTTAGTTCAGTAAAAGGAGCGTGTCTATGTTCCCGTATTTACCTCATACCGATAAAGAAATAAAAGAAATGCTGTCCGAAATTGGGGTCGGCAGTATTGACGAGCTGTTTGCGGATATACCCGCAAAGATTCGTTTTAAAGGCGAACTGAACCTTCCACAGGGGCAGTCCGAATTGGAAGTATATAAAAGGTTGCAGGCCCTGGCTGATAAAAACCAGCAGGCGGTCTCTTTTCTGGGAGCCGGAAATTACGACCACATAATTCCCAGTACTGTGGGGGCACTCATGGGGAGAACCGAGTTTTATACCTCCTATACCCCGTATCAACCCGAAATCTCACAGGGAGTGTTGCAGGCGATTTTCGAATTTCAGACCCTGATGTGTGAACTTACATCCCTGCAGGTATCGAATGCCTCGCTGTACGACGGCCATACCGCGGCCTCAGAGGCCTGTTCCCTGGCTATCAACAGCACCCGTAAAACAGATACTATCCTCTACTCAAGTACCATTCATCCCTATACAAAACAGGTGCTTGAAACCTATTTTGAAGACTTGAATATAAAACTGGTGGAGCTGCCGGAGAAAGAGGGAGTACTAGATACGGACAGCGTAAAAGCCCAGTTAGGGGACAATGTGGCCGGCCTGTTAGTACAAAGCCCGAATATCTATGGTAATCTTGAAGATTACACCGGGCTCTCCGATGTGCTGCATGAGCACAAATCTCTGCTGATTGTCTCCTCCAACCCCATGGCTCTGGGTGCTATCAAGAGTCAGGGTGAGTGGGGCGCAGATATCGCCATTGGCGATACCCAGCCCTTCGGCCTGCCGGCTTACTACGGCGGACCTTCGGTGGGATATATTGCCGCCACCGAGAAACTGCTGCGTAAAATGCCCGGTCGAATTGTCGGCCAGTCGGTGGACGAGGATGGTAAACGGGCCTTCGTGCTGACTCTTCAGGCGCGGGAGCAGCATATCAAACGTGAACGGGCAACTTCAAATATCTGCTCTAACCAGGCACTGGCTGCCCTCGGAAATACCATCTATCTTGCTACTGTAGGCAAAGAGGGGCTAAAGGAGCTTGCCGAGCAGAATATGCAGAAAGCCCACTACCTAGCCGAGAAGCTGAAGAAAGAGGCCGGCCTTAAAATGGCAGCGGATCACCCCTTCTTCAACGAGTTTACCCTCGAACTGCCGAAGAAAGCCGCCGATGTAGCCAGCGCAATGGAGGCGGACGGTATTTTTGCCGGCGTTCCGCTTAATCAGCTCGATGCATCGAAGTCGGATAAATTGTTGACGGTGGCAGTAACGGAGAAACGGACCGTCGAAGAGATGGACCGTTATGTGCAGAGCATGAAGGGGGCTTTGAAATGAGTACGCAGTTGAAAAATAAGCTGATATTCGAGCGTTCCCGTGAGGGGCGCCGTGGTTTTCGGGTTCCGGAGCTCGATGTTCCGGCGCGGAAGCCCGAGGAAATGGTAGATAAGAAGTATTTGCGGGTAAATGAAACTGCCCTGCCCGAGGTATCCGAGGTAGATGTGATTCGCCACTATACGCGGCTGTCACAGAAGAACTACTGTGTCGATCTAGGGTTTTACCCTTTGGGCAGCTGTACTATGAAATATAATCCCAAGATCAACGAAGTTACCGCCGGATTGGCAGGCTTTGCCGGATTGCATCCGCTGCAGCCGCAGAAGACCACCCAGGGAATCCTGGAGCTGATGTACGACCTGACCGAGCGGCTGTGCGAGGTAACCGGGATGAGCTGGGGAACCCTGCAGCCCTTTGCCGGTGCTCATGGCGAGTTCACGGGTATGAAGTTTTTTAAGTCTTACTTTAAAAAGCGCGGCGATACCGGACGAACCAAGGTGCTGGTGCCGGATGCAGCCCACGGTACCAACCCCGCTTCAGCCCACATCTCGGGCTTCGATGTGGTGGAAGTTAAATCCAATGAAAAGGGAATGGTATCGGTGGAGGATCTGAAACAGCACCTCGACGAAAACCTGGCCGGTATTATGCTGACCAACCCCAATACCCTCGGTCTGTACGAAGAAGATATTGCTGAAATCGCAGAACTGGTACACGATGCCGGGGGCCTGCTGTACTACGACGGGGCTAACCTGAATGCGGTGATGGGCAAAAGCCGCCCCGGAGATATGGGCTTTGATGTGGTACACCTTAACCTGCACAAAACCTTCTCTACTCCCCACGGCGGCGGAGGACCCGGCAGCGGTGCGGTAATGGTAAATAAGAAGCTTGAGCCCTTTCTCCCGGCCCCAACGGTCCGCAAAAGGGGCAGCGAGTACTATCTGGACCATGACATTCCCGACACCATGGGCCGCATCTCCGGTTTTTACGGAAATATCGCGGTTCTGGTACGGGCGTATACCTATATCCTTACCATGGGCCACGACGGCCTGAAGCGTGCCTCCGAGCTGGCGGTGCTGAATGCCAACTATCTGAAGGAGAAGCTGAAGGGACGGTACTTTCTGCCCTACGACCGGGTATGTAAGCACGAGTTTGTCCTTTCCGCCCAAAAGATGAAGGATGCCAACGGCGTTAACGGTACCGATGTAGCCAAGGCCCTGCTTGAATTCGGGATTCACGCTCCCACGGTCTATTTTCCGTTGATCGTCCATGAGGCGATGATGTTTGAGCCCACCGAGACCGAGTCGCGGGAGTCGCTCGATAACTTTATCGAAGTGATGCACGAGATAGCCGACTTGGCGGAAAAGGACCCGGATAAGCTGCATGCGATGCCCACGAGCACCCCTGTACGTCGGGTCGATCAGGTTCAGGCTGCAAAGCATCCGGTTCTGCGCTGGCAGCCGGAATAGAAACACCGGAATAATCAAACCGGAATAGCAGCAGGCGCGGCGCCCTTACGGGAACCGCGCCTGCTTTATTTGAGCCTGTTTTTCTGAGCTTGCCTGTACAGCACTCCCGCCCACAGGGCGAATCCCCCGACTATTAGCGCAGTTACCAGTACAAACCAGTTGCCCCAGCGCAGGTAGGGGGTAGGGGGGCGGTCGTACAGGGCTACCTCCGGTACAATCACCCCTTCCTGGTAATAGGGCAGGCTCTCGCGAATACGCCCCTCCGGGGAGACGTAGGCGGTCATGCCGCTGGCGGTCGAGCGCAGCAGGGGCCGGCCGTTTTCCACCGCCCGGAAGAGGGAGTTGGCAAAGTGCTGCTGTCCCTCCACCTCGGTGAGCGACCAGTAATCGTTGGAAAGGTTGAGTATCACGTCTGCATCCCGCCGTACAAAGGCGCGTACCTCGGCGGGAAAGCTGTCCTCGAAACAGATGGGAGTAAAAAAGCTAAACTTGGGGTGCTCGAAAATTACCCGCTCCTCGCCCTTCTCCCACAGATCGGCATCGAAATCCTTTAGAATGTTAAACACCCAGGGGTACTCTTCCTGGTAGGGAAAGTACTCGGAGAAGGGCACCAGGTGCAGCTTGCGATAGGTATCCATCCGCTCACCCTCCGCCGAAAACAGCACCGTGGCGTTGTAGTGGGATTGAACCACTCGCCCTTCGGAGTCGCGGGACTCCTCGTAATCGTCGTTGCCGGTCAGCAGCCAAGTGTCCAGGCTGCGTTGGTAGTCGCGAAACTCGCGGACCAGCCGCGCCAGAGAGTGCTCATCCGGTGCCATCGCCCCCCATTTACGGATATTGGGCACAAAGGCTGTCTCCGACCAGGCTACCAGGTCCGGCTCCTGCAGCACTGCCCGGTCAGTCAGCCGCTTGAGAATGTCGAAGCTGTAGCGGTAGTCGTGCTTGCGGGGGTCGGTATTCTGTTGGATCAAGGCTACTTTTACGGTTTCTCTTGGGGCCGCTTTTTCTAAGGAGTGTATATGGATGAGTCCGAAACCGATAGTGACAAGCCAGAGAAACGCAAGGCCCGCGGCGGGCCCGCGCCGCCGCCCGGCCGGCCGCTGCCACAGCTCGAAGAGCAGGCCATTGGTCAGGACCACCACAAAGGTCACCCCGTACACGCCGGCCAGGGCGGCGACCTGGATAAAGGGAACAAACTGGTACTGACTGCTGCCGAGCATCGCCCAGGGGTAGCCTAAAAAGCCTTGGCTGCGAAGAAAGTCGAACAACACAAAGGCTGCCGGATAGAGCAGTAGATGTGGAGCACGAACCCGGTGGCGGACAATCAAGAGCATCCCAAAAAATAAAATATATTCCATAGTAAGAAATACACTTACCAGCTGCAGGGTTATCAGGCTGAAGGTGCCCAGCCAGTAGTTGCTTAGCAGCAGCTGAATTATGCCGAAGGAGACCCCGTAGAACAGAGCCCAGCGGTAGGAGTTCACCCGGAGGGCAGCGTACAGCGGTATCAGCGCCACGAAAGCCAGGGGTGCCCAGCCCTCGACACTCAGGAAGGAGGGCAGGGAGAGGGTATACAGGAGCGCCGCCAGCAGGCTCAGCGGCAGGGACCAGCGGGCGGCCGGGCCGGCGGTGCCGGTGGAGCGGAAAAAAGTGCCTCTTTTTCTGATTCGGAAGAAGATAAGCAGTGCCAAGTCGTAGAGCAGAAATGGACCGTAACGCAGCAGGCTGGCCAGGCGCTGGATAGTCGAGTTGGGGGCCAGCGTGAGGTTGCCGCTGGTTTCGGCAAACATCTGAGCATACGTGAGGTTTGCGTTGGAGGCAAAGATATAGCTGAATAAAAACAGGGCCAGCCCAAGGGTCAGCAGTATCTCCGGCAGGCGGAACAGGTCGAAGTGCAGCTGCGAGGCGGGGCGGGTAAGCAGGACGTAGACCCACATGCCGTGGCCGATTATAAGGGCTAAAAACAGATAATCCGCGGTGCCCCGTCTCTCCGGAGTCCAAAGAGGTCCAATATAGTAGATCAGCAGCTCGGCCACTACAATCAGCAGCAGGGGCAGTACTGTCGGCAAGCGTCGGCGTAGAGTATTCATGCGTCGATAGTAGCGGAAATTCCGGGCTTGTGCCAATAGCATCCGGGCGGGTAGGACTTTTTCACTATTATTCAGGCTTTGGACATCCTGCAGCCTTCCAATATTTACATAACTTTTGTACAGTACCAGGTATGTCGAATCAAAGCCAAGAATCAAAAAGCAATCGTTCAATTTTTAGAAATCTCTCGCCCCTAGATCATCGCTATTATCTGTCCAACACCGAGCTGTTTGAGAAGCTGGAGGATTATATCAGCGAGGATGGATCGGTACGTTATGCTGTGCGGGTGGAAGGGGCCCTCTTGTCTGCCCACCTTAAGCGGCTGGGACTGGGCTCGCCGGAAAACCTGCGGGCGGTGGAATCGGCCGTAAAGCAGGTGGAGCCGGAGGCTGTCTACCGGGAAGAGGAAAAGACTCATCACAATGTGCGAGCACTGGTGAATGTGATGAAACAGTTTTTGCCCGACGAGATAAGTCCGTACGTACATCTGGGGGCCACCAGTGTGGATGTGCTGGATACGGCTGCCTCGCTGCGTTACCGCGATGTGACCCGGGATGTGCTGGTGCCGCTGCTGATGCAGCTTCAGCGTACCCTGATAGAACTGGCCGAGAAGGAGGCCGAGACTCCCCAGGTGGGCCGTACCCACGGCCAACATGCGGTGCCGGTAACAGTAGGTTTTGCTCTGGCCGAGTATATAGCCCGCCTGGGCAAGGTGATACCGCGAATCTTAGATGCCGCCGACCAGCTGGCGGGTAAACTGTCGGGAGCCGTAGGGGGCTACAACGCAATGGGGCTGATTGTCGAGGATCCCCTGGCCTTCGAGCAGGAGGTGCTGGGCAGCATGGGCTTGCCGGTCAGTGAGTACTCGAACCAGATTGTCGAGCCGGAGTACCTGCTGCATCTGATGCTGGAGCTGAATACCTCCTTTGGTATTGTGGCCAACCTGGCGGACGACCTGCGCCATCTGCAACGGACCGAGATTGGGGAGTTGCGGGAGTTTTTCAGTTCCACTCAGGTAGGCTCGTCTACCATGCCCCACAAGCGCAACCCCTGGAACAGTGAGCATGTAAAGAGTCTGTGGAAGGCCTTTTCGCCGCGGGTGATGAGCTTTTTTATGGATCAAATTTCCGAGCACCAGCGCGATTTGACGAATTCCGCCAGCGGACGTTTTGTCTCTGATTATATTGCCGGCTTTGTAGCCGCGGTAAACCGTATGCTGCGGGTGGTCGGTACCCTGCACATCGAGCGGGATAACCTGAAGCAGAATCTACTGAGCAACGGCGATTTTATCCTCTCCGAGGCGGCCTATATACTGCTTTCTCAGGCTGGTGACCCGGATGCCCATGAGCGGGTGCGTAAGATTACCCTTGAGTGCGAGCAGAGCGGGGCCAAGTTGTTGGACAAACTGCAGGAGAGCCCGGACAGCTGGGCAAAGATTGACCGTCAGCTGCAGCAGATGATGGGAATAGGGGCAGAGGAGTTTTTCAGCAACCCCGCCCGTTACCGCGGCAAAACAGCCGAAAAAACAGTTGCAATAATTGAGCACCACCGGAATATGCTGGCCGAGCTTGAAGCACGGCTGGCGGTGGAGAACTGAAAAAAGGTATAAACTATGGATAAACTACTAATTCTGGATTTTGGCGGTCAGACAACCCAGCTGATCGGACGTCGTGTTCGTGATCTGGGAGTGTACACCGAGATTTACCCGGCGGATACGGAGCTTACCGAAGATCTGCTGCAGGGTACCCGTGGTCTGATTTTGTCGGGATCACCCTTTTCGGTGAATGATCCGGCCCCTCCCTGGCCCCATCCCTCTGTCTTTGAATGCGGGTTGCCGGTGCTGGGTATTTGTTTCGGAACCCAGATTCTAATGAAGCACTTTGGAGGGGATATTACTTCCCTGCCCACCCGGGAGTACGGGCGGGCGACCATTCGCATCCGCAGTACTCGAGCACCAATCTTCGAACAAGTCGAGGATGGGTTTGCCTCCTGGATGAGTCACGGCGATAGCATTTCGACTTTAGGCAATGGCTTTGAGGCAATCGCTGAGTCGGAGAACGGAATCCCGGCGGTGGTACATAATGCCGAGTGCAACTTTTACGGGCTGCAGTTTCACCCGGAAGTGAGTCACTGCGAGTACGGCAACCAGCTGTTGGAGAACTTTGCGGTAAAAATCTGCGGGGCTGCAAAATCCTGGAATATGGACCGCTATATAGAAGATACCCTGACAAGCCTGCGTGAACGGGTTGGCCGGCGCAAGGTTCTGCTGCTGATATCCGGCGGGGTAGACTCCAGTGTAGTAGCCGGACTGTTACTAAAGGCCCTTCCTCCGGAGAATATTCATCTGCTGCATATCGACACCGGTCTCATGCGTAAAAATGAGTCGGAAGAAGTTATCCGCGACCTTGAGCAGCTGGGGGCCAGTCATATTCACTTTGTCGACGCTTCGGATGATTTTTTGGGACAGTTAAAGGGAGTGGACGACCCGGAGAAAAAGCGCGAGATTATCGGCGACTTGTTTATAACCCTGATGGAACGGGAGCTTGCCCGCCTGGATGTGAAAGATGCCTTTCTGGCCCAGGGAACTCTGTATACCGACCTGATAGAGTCGGGTAAGGGAGTGGGTAAAAATGCACAGGTAATTAAGTCCCACCACAACGTCCGTTCGCCTCTAGTGGAAAAGAAGCGGGACCGCGGCCTGATTGTCGAGCCCCTTGAACGGGTCTATAAGGATGAGGTTCGCCGTATAGGCCGCCGTATAGGCATTTCTGATGAAGTGGTGCGCCGTCACCCCTTTCCAGGACCCGGCCTGGCCGTTCGTATTCTTGGTGAGGTGACTCCCGAAAAGTGTGAGGTTCTGCGCGAGGCGGATGCTATCTACGTGGAAGAGCTAAAAAAGCGCGGACTCTACGATGAGATTTGGCAGGCCTTTTGCGTACTGCTGCCTATTCGTTCGGTGGGAGTTACCGGAGATGCCCGCCATTACGGGTATGTGCTGGCCCTGCGGGCAGTGAACTCCTCCGACGGCATGA
>JAIPFV010000090.1 GCA_021736475.1 Spirochaetia bacterium
AGCACCTGAAAGAGCAGTTTGCCGGCACCCCCGACGAGCAGGTGAACATGAACAGCCTGAAGGTCTCCAACATCGCCGAAAAAGCCCTGATCTACCTGTACGCCGAGCAGAACCTCCTGCCCGAGGAGCTGCTCATCCGACTGACCGAGGGCCTCAAGCTGGACCGGAGCTACATGAAAAAGACCCTGGAGGACAACCGCCGCCAGGTGGACCTGGACCAGCACATGCTGGTGGATATGTTCTAGTTTTAACCGGGGAAGAAGAAGAGCCTTTTTTATATAAAAATACAGAAGGAGCGATCCTATGAGAATGGTTGATTTGATTGAGAAAAAGCGCAACGGCGGACGACTCGCCGCGGAGGAGATACAGTTTTTTGTAGACGGCTATGTGGACGGGTCGGTGCCGGATTACCAGGCGGCGGCTATGCTGATGGCCATCTGGTTTCGCGGAATGGACAAGCAGGAGACTACCGACTTGACCTTGAGGATGGTTGAGTCGGGGGATAAGATCGACTTGTCGTCGATTCCGGGGGTGAAGGTGGATAAGCACTCCACCGGCGGGGTGGCCGATACCACCACTCTGATTGTCGGGCCTTTGGTGGCGGCGGCCGGAGGGCATGTGGCCAAGATGTCCGGGCGCGGACTGGGGCACACCGGAGGGACGCTGGACAAGCTCGAGTCGATTCCCGGTTTGTCGATAGACCAGTCGATGGAGCGCTTTGCCGAAATCGTGGGCAGCTGCGGGGTGTCGGTGATCGGCCAGACGGGAAACCTGGTACCGGCGGACAAGAAGCTCTACTCCCTGCGCGATGTGACCGGTACGATCGATAATGTTTCGCTGATTGCCGGAAGCATCATGAGCAAGAAGATCGCCGCCGGGGCGGACAAGATTGTGCTGGATGTCAAAACCGGTTCAGGCGCCTTTATGCAGGACTTGGCGGGGGCCGAAGAGCTGGCCCGAATGATGGTGGAGATTGGAAACCTGGCAGGCCGGGAGACCCACGCCCTGGTGACCGACATGAACCAGCCCCTGGGCAACGCTGTAGGAAATGCCCTGGAGGTCGAGGAGGCTATCCAGATTCTGCGGGGTGAGGCCGGCGGGGGCAGCAGCTCTGCCGCGGGTACTTCAGACGACGGTGGGGTCAGCAGCTCTGCCGCAGGTACTTCAGACGCCGGTGGGGTCAGCAGCTCTGCCGCGGGTACTTCAGACGCCGGTGGGACTGAAGGTGCCGCCGCGGAGGGCGACCTGAAGCACGTCTCTTTCGAACTGGCTAAGATGATGCTGGTGCTTGGCGGGGTATGTAAAGACGAGGATGAGGCCCAGCAGAAGCTGGATAATGCGATTGCCTCCGGTGAGGCCCTCGAGCGTTTCGGCTGTATGATCGAGATGCAGGGGGGCGACCGCCGGGTAATTGATAATACCAATCTGCTGCCTCGGGCCGGCGAGGTTGTTGTGGCCGAGGCGCACGCATCTGGTTATGTGTCGGCTATGGATACAGCACAGTTGGGTATGAGCGCGCTGTTGCTGGGGGCGGGCCGCTCGAAGAAGGACGATGTGATAGACCCGGCGGTCGGTTACTGGATGAAACGGCGGCTGGGGGATTGGGTTGAGAAGGGCGAGGCCCTGGCCGAATTTCATGTGAACTCGCGGAGCAATTTCGAGGAGTCGCTGAAGCGGTTTCAGGATGCGATTCGTATTAGCAGGGAGCCGGGGGAAGCGGTGAAGGTGATATATAAGAGGTATTGAGGTTGTATAGCTTTTTAGAGCTATTAGACTTAAAACCTATTGTCTACACTGTTGTACGAAGATTGGTGATAGCCAATTTTTAATTTGCTATTCTATGTAATTTTATGGGCCTATTTGTTGTTTTTATAATAGTTTTGATGTGATATTATTTACAGATAGAGATTTATAGAGCAAATAGCACCAATCTTCATACAACTATTTAGAGAGGAGAAGACTTTAATATGGAACTCACAAAACAAAATTTAGCCGCAATGATCGACCACACCAACTTAAAGGCAACTGCAACCGAGGCGGATATACGAAAAATCTGTACCGAGGCCCGGGAGTACGGCTTCGCTTCAGTCTGCGCCAACCCTGTGCACGTGCCGCTTATGAAGCAGGAGCTCGAGGGCAGTAAAGTGCTGGTGTGCTGTGTGGTTGGCTTCCCCCTGGGAGCCAATACCAAGGAAATCAAGGCTACCGAAGCGCGCACTGCAGTAGAGCAGGGGGCTGACGAGGTAGACATGGTCATCAATATCGGAGCTCTCAAAGCCGGACAGGCCAAGGTAGTGCAGGAGGAGATCGCCGCGGTCGTTGATGCAGCCGCAGGTAAAACCGTAAAGGTGATTATCGAAACCTGCTACCTGACTGATGAAGAAAAACGCACCGCCTGCAGCTGTGCCAAGGATGCGGGGGCCCACTTTGTGAAAACCTCAACCGGCTTTGGCAGCGGCGGAGCTACCGCAGAAGATATTAAACTTATGCGCGGGGTGGTTGGCGAGAAGCTGCAGGTAAAAGCCTCCGGTGGAATCCGGTCCTTTGATGATGCAAAGGCAATGATCGATGCAGGGGCCGACAGAATCGGCGCCAGCGCAGGCATCGCAATAGTCAACGCCCTTGATTAGTGTTCACAACGGCCTGTGAAATTCGCAAGTTGCGGAGTTTTTGATTAGAATTTAATAAGGATGACAAAAAGGGGGATAGTATGCGTAAAACGTTATTAATAGGTCTGGTATTATTTATAGGTCTGGGAGTAGGACTGTATGCCGGAGGGAAGCCGGAAGTCCCTTCAATTCCCCCGGTAACATCCGGCACACAATATTTGTCCCCAAACGCGGATGAGGTAAAGGACCAGGCAACCATAGAGTTTACCGCTACGGTGTATGTAAAGAGTAAAGAAGGTTACATACCGGAGTACGGTTTAGAAATTAAGGACCACCAGGGAAATATACTCAAGCAGATTGTAGAGAAAGAGGAACGGGATGTCGGCTGGCTGCGATCACTGTTCATGGGCTTTAAAAAGTTTGAGCTGGAACGCTCGGTTACCTGGGACGGCAGGAATGCCGATGGAGAGCTCGTTGACGATGGAGTCTACAGTTTATCCCTGTGGGTAGCCGGTCCCGACGGCAAGCGGCAGGAACAGCAATTGGACGATTTTGTGGTGGACACTAAGCCGCCGGAAGCGATAATTGTCGAGCCCGAAACTATGATATTTTCTCCAAATGGCGATGGATACAACGATACTGTTACTATCTCCCATACTAAAGCCACCTCTGAGGTTGAATGGACCGGAGAGATCAGGAACAGCGAAGGTGAGGTCGTGAGAACCTATACTTGGCAGGACGGAACCCCCGGTGATGTTGTATGGGACGGAACCGACGATGAAGGTCGGGTGCTGCCGGGGGGTGAGTATGAATATGTGCTGTCGGCTACAGACCGGGCGGGCAATGAGTCCGGGGAGATCAGCCTTGAGGGGATTACCCTCGATAGGACGGAAACCCCGATCGAGGTGGTGATCGAGCCGGCCTATTTTTCTCCGGACGGAGATGGAGAACAGGATATAGCCGTCGCCTATCTTGATCAGGCTGTGGAGGAAGGTATTGAAGGCTGGTCCTGGTCCGTGGTCAATATGCGGGGCGAGACAGTAAACAGAGGCGAGGGACAGGGTGCTGTGCCCCCTGAAATTGTGCTTGAAGGGACGGGAGATGAAGGTGAGCCCCTGCCTGAAGGGAAGTACAAATTCAGCTATACCGTGCGGTATCGCAAAGGAAATCGCCCGAGTGCTGAAGAAAATTTCGAGATAGATATAACCCCTCCGAAGGTTGATGTGACCATCGAGAATCGGATTTTTTCTCCCGATGGGGATGGGCGAAAGGATACTACCTCAGCCAAGTTTAAATCTAACGAGAAGGTCACCTGGCAGGGTGAACTTGTAGACATTGAAGGCAATGAGATTTTTTCTACCGATTCTGAACGGACCACCTCTCTCGTGGTATGGGATGGTTCTACTGTAGAAGGAGAAATGGCCGATCAGGGCGAGTATCTGCTGCTGGCAACCTTTACCGACCGTGCGGGAAACAGCACCGATATCGTCCCCAAAACAGTCAAAATCGACACCGAGCCGGTGGATGTGCGGATAGCTGCCGGTCTAAAGGGCTTTTCCCCCAACAACGATGGAGCGAAGGATGTGCTGCCCCTGAAAATTGAATCGAACCAGTACAGCGATGTGCAGCGCTGGACTGTGGAGATAAAGGCCGACCAGGAGGATGTTCGCCGTGTGTTCAGTGGCGAAGGGGAGCTTCCCCAAGAACTGAGCTGGGACGGAAACCTGGCCCGGGAAAGTGATATTCAGTCAGGGACGGCCCCGGAGGGCAGGTATACCGCCGAAATAGATGTGGAGTACCTGAAAGGTAAATCCGCCGGAGGCAATACCGAAGCGTTCCTCCTCGATGTAACTCCGCCCAGAGTTGGTGTAAAAGTAGGGCAAGACCCCTTTGCGCGGACTAATGGCAGCATTGAAGGGGATGTATACATCACCGTGGATGTGGAAGAGGAAAATGAGATCACCGATTGGTCAATGGATATTGTCGATAAAAACGGCGATGTAATCCGTACCTACACCGGCGACGGCGATCCGAGTGGTGATATAACCTGGAATGCCGGTTCCCAGGAGGACAAAGCCAAGCTGGACACTGAAGTGTTTACCCTTCAGCTGCTGGTAAGTGATGAGGGGGGCAATGTGCGGGAGTATCGCCAAGATGTACCCCTGGATGTCTTTCTGGTCAAGCGAGACGGCAAGCTGTATATTGCAGTGCCGAACATCATTTTTGGAGCCTATCAGCATGCTCTCGACTCTCGGAGTCCCGAGATGGAGGCCCGGAACATCAAGTCTATTGACCGGGTGGTAAATATCTACCAGCGTTATCCGAACAACAGTTTGCTTTTAGAAGGACATGCCCTGAATATCTACCGCGGGGTTGATCCGCAGAAAGAGGCGGAGGAAGAGGAGATTCTGGTACCCCTTACCCGGCGACGGGCGAATACGGTCCAGGAAGCGTTGATCGAACGCGGTATGGACTCTGGAAAGATAGAAATTGAGTATTTCGGTGGGCGTCTGCCTATCGTCTCGGTACATGATAAGGAGGTTCGTTGGAAAAACCGACGGGTCGAGTTTATTATGAAGAAAGGTGAAGGTGAGGGTAAAAGCGACTGAATTACCACTGAACTAGTGGAATAAACAAGACTTTCTAACTTAATTTTAACAGAGCCCCTTTACTTTCTTGGTAAAGGGGCTCACATGTATTTGAGTAATTTTAGACATTTTGATTTGCATCTCAGTGCATCTGATTTCGGAGGTGATCCGCAGGATGATGCGTATCTACACTTTGTGGATATGTTGAACCACAATCGGATTCGCAGTTACAGCCAGCCAATCGTAGATTTGTACACCGGAGAAGTGTTCGGCTATGAGCTGCTGGCACGGGGGGAGAATCCGTTCTTTTCTCCCGCTCAACTGTTTGAAAGAGCTAAAGAGTGGGACCTTGAGTGGGAGGTAGAATATGCGTGTCGAATTGCGGCGCTTAAACAAGTTGCAGCATCGGCAGAGGATTTTCCTTTGGCCAACTTCTTCATCAACATTAGTCCCGCTGCGTTTTCGCATCCCGATTTTCAATCTGACTTTTCTATGACCCGGCTCCAGGAGTACGGCATAAGCGGCGAGAGATTGGTGCTGGAAATAACAGAAACCGTCAGTGTCGATGATTACCCACAGTTTGAGAGCACTATTCGCAATTATGTGCAACAGGGATTTCGAATTGCTTTAGATGATTTTGGTTCCGGTCACAGTGGGTTGATCACTTTAGCCGCATCTACCCCGCATATCCTTAAAATAGATAAAGACCTCGTCCGGGGGATTCATCGCAGCAGTTATAAGCAGAATCTGGTGAAATCTATCACGGATTTTGCCGAATCCGTGGGCAGTTTTATTTTACTAGAGGGAATTGAGACGACTGAGGAGCTGCGTACAGCATATCGCCTGGGTGCCCGTTATGCCCAGGGATACTATCTTGGCCGGCCTCATCCAAAGCCACAGCTCCTCTCTCAAGATATAAAGGGTAGCCTTAAGAAACTGATGGATGAATACATTCGAAAGGACTATGTGGTAGATGTTTCTATCTATAAGATGGTTACCAGGCCCACCACATTTGAGCCTCATTCGGTGAATGGCGCACAGCTTAATGACTTTTTCCGCTCTCAAAATTCGATTGACCATGTGGTCATTGTAGATAAAGATGATAAGCCGACGGGATTGATTACGCAGCAGAGCTTTTATGAGCATCTCTCCGGCCGCTATGGGTATGCTATTTTTCAGCGTAAAGAGATAGATGCATTGGCAAACCAGGAGATGCTGTTGATACATGAGGACACGGACATCCGCATCCTTGGAAAAATGGCTATGAATAGACACACCAAGGACTTGTATGACCCGGTGGTGGTTATTGATAATGATGGGACGCTGGTCGGCACCATCACCATGAAAATGGTCATATCCCACGCATTTGATACAGAGGTGAAGTTCGCTGCCAGTGCAAATCCGCTGACGTCCCTTCCGGGAAATGTGGTAATTAATGTCTGGCTCGAAGAACTTCTGCACAGGGAAGAGTACTCAATTGCGTACATAGATCTGGATCGCTTTAAAGGGTATAACGATCATTATGGCTTTTCCGCGGGGGATGACATGATTAGGCTGGTTGCTGAGATTCTGTCGGAACAAATTCAAACTATCAGTTTTGAATGTCGTTTAGGTCATATTGGAGGGGATGATTTTGTGCTTTTATCGGAGGGAGTTTTAACAGAAGAGTTTTTTGAGCGGATCTGCCGCGCCTTTGATGAAAGAAGGGAAAACTTGTGTTCTGTTGAGGATGTACAGCGTAACGGCTACTACTCCAGTAATCGAAAGGGCGAGCAAGAGTTTGTACCCCTGATTACTCTCAGTATTGCTGTAGTGACACAAAATAATTTTCTACGTCCTCCGCATCCGGGTAAACTTGGGCAGAGTGTAGCTCTGCTGAAGAGCAAAGCCAAAGAGATAAACTACGTACATCAAAAAAGCGGGTTTTTATTTGAGCGCCGAATTTACGAGGAAGAATTGGAAAACTAACATGAAGCTCAGTAAACTTTGTTATGCATCTTAGGACATATGTCCTAAAAAATGGACTAATTGTCGCTTGTACGGATGCTTATTCTTGACATGTGCAACCAGCTGGAGTAAGGTAAACCTTACCTTCACATGTTGTATTCTGTTGGCACTTGAAAATTCAGAGTTTTTTGAAAGTGCTCGTTGTGAATAAACAAAGGAACTGCGATGAGTGCACCACAAGACACGAAGCAAGTTATTTTAGAAACGAAAGATATCGTAAAACAGTTCCCCCGGGTTCTGGCTAATAACGATGTTAACATTACCCTGCACGAAGGTGAGATTCTGTCTCTGTTAGGAGAAAACGGGGCCGGTAAATCTACCCTTATGAATGTGCTCTATGGCTTGTATACCCCTACCTCCGGAAAAATTCTGCTCAACGGGCAGGAAGTTCAGTTTAACTCACCTAAAGATGCCATTGATCTGGGCCTTGGTATGGTTCACCAGCACTTTATGCTGCTCGACCCCTTTACGGTCACCGAGAACATTATTCTCGGTTCCGAGCCCGGGAAGAGGGGAACCATCGATTACAAGCAGGCCCGCCGGGAAGTAAAAGAGATTTCCGAAAAGTACAATCTGAAAATCGACCCCGATGCTCCCATAGAAACCCTTTCGGTTGGTCTGCAGCAGAGGGTTGAAATTCTCAAAGCCCTCTACCGAAGGGCTAAAATTCTAATTCTCGATGAGCCCACGGCTGTTCTTACCCCTCAAGAGGTGGATGAGCTGTTTGAGGTGATTAGGGATCTGCGCAACAGTGGTGTTTCGGTGATTATCATTACCCATAAACTCGAAGAGGTAATGGCTATCTCCGACCGCGTGTATATTCTACGCGGCGGCGAGGTAGTGGGCGAGCGGAATACAAGCGACACCGATAAAACCGACCTGGCCAACCTCATGGTGGGCCGCGAGGTTGTCTTAACCGTAGAAAAAGAGGACAAGCAGGCCGGAGATACTCCAATATTGACTATTGAAGACCTGCGGGTGCTTAACCTGAAAAATTTTCCCGCCATCGACGGCCTTTCCCTGGATGTGAAACCGGGGGAGATTGTCGGTATAGCTGGTGTCGACGGGAACGGGCAGACCGAGCTGGCTGAGGCGCTGATGGGTCTGCTGTCGGTGGACAGCGGTAAAATCACCCACCTTGGCGACGATATTACCCATATGGGCACTAAAGAGCTGATTGGCCGAAGTATCTCTTACGTCCCCTCCGATCGCCACCGTTTCGGACTGATACTGCCGATGACAATTGGCGAGAATATCATGCTCGGGTATCACGATCGCAAACCCTATGTGCGGGGTATTCAGCTCAACTATAAGTACATCAATTCCCACGCCGAGGAGTTGGTGGAGGCCTACGATATTCGCACCCCCGATGTACAAAATCCGGCGGAGAAACTCTCCGGAGGTAATCAGCAAAAGGTAATACTGGCACGGGAACTCTCCCGTGAGCCGACCTTCTTGTTGGTATCCCAACCCACCCGGGGCCTGGATGTGGGCGCAATTGAGTATATTCATAAACAGATTCTGGCCATGCGTGACCGCAATGTGGCTATCCTGCTCATATCCCTGGAGTTGGAAGAGATTTTTGCTCTATCCGACCGCATCGAGGTTCTGTACGAGGGAAAAATCGTGAAAGAGTTTGATCCGAAGAAAACCTCCCACAAAGAGGTAGGTTATTACATGACAGGTGGAAAGGAGTAACCGTATATGGACATAAAGAAACTGAAACCTGTCTTTTTTATTGCATCCATTTTAATGGCGGTAATCGGGACTACCCTTTATATGGGGTCATATTTCAGTGGCCTGCTGTTTATTTTGGCAGCGGTAGTACTATTTCTGGCCTATAAGTGGCTGGAATCCGGTACCGCTGCTTTATTAGGGCTAATAAAAGCCGGGGCCCAGGCCCTTATGGTTCCGGTGTTTGGAATAGCAATTGCAATCGTACTGGGGGCGTTGGTCATGCTGGCCAGCAATTACGATCCGGTTGAATCGTACCGGGCCCTGTTTTACGGGGCATTTGTACAAAACTGGCATGTGTCGGTACTAAACGCCGCTCCGCTGATGTTTACCGGACTGTCGGTGGCACTGGCCTTTCATGCCGGTCTGTTTAATATCGGTGCCGAGGGGCAGTACTACATAGGAGCTATGGCGGCCACCTTTTTGGGGCTGAACTTGAACCTGCCGCCCTTCCTGTCCCTTATTCTCATATTTGTGATAGCGGGTATGCTGGCTTCGGCCTGGAACATTGTTCCGGCCATTCTGAAGGTACGGACAGGTGCCCACGAGGTTATCACCACCATGATGCTGGCTCATACCGCCCGGTACCTCTCGCCGATATTTATTCGCGCCCACGGTGGTGACCCCAGTACCAGTGATCACGCCTATGTAACCGATCAGCTGCCGGAGGCCAACTGGCTGCCCCGTTTTAGGTCCTTTCTGCCGGAGGCGAATTATCGCCTGCACGTGGGAATACTGATTGGAATAGCGATGGCACTGCTGGTCTACTACCTGTTGTACCATACTCGAATCGGCTTTGAAATTCGTGCGGTCGGTCAAAATAAAGACGCCGCCCGGGCTCAGGGTATTTCAATCGGTAAAAACATTATGATGGCCCTGCTGCTGGCCGGATTTCTGGCCGGCTTAGCCGGTGTGAACCAGGTGGTGGGGCTCGACCACAAACTCTACGAGAATTTAAGTGCCGGCTACGGCTGGAACGGTATTTCGGTTGCCCTGCTGGCCTCGAGCCACCCTATAGGGGTTATCTTTACCGCCCTGCTGTGGGGCGCCCTGGATGCCGGCGGGCAGTATATGGCACGGGTTACGGATACATCAAACTCAATCGTGGAAATCATCAAGGGAATTATTCTGTTCCTAGTGGTTGCAAAATACATTTATGCTTATTTAGGCAACCGAATTCGACGCTACCGTCGTCGAAAGCAGGAAGCAGCAGAGGGGGCGGCCTAAATGGAAGCGTTCTTCACTATAGCAAATACCGACCTGTTGGTCGCAATGGTCAGACTCTCAACTCCGATTACCCTGGCGGCGATAGGAGCGGTTATCTGTGAGCGGTCTGGAATTGTAAATATCGCCATGGAAGGCATAATGATTGTGGGCGCCTTTTTCGCCGCGGTTGGAGCGCTGTATACCGGTAATCCCTGGATTGGTTTGCTGATGGGTATAGTGGCCGGTGGTATCTTCTCTCTTATCCATGCGGTAGCCACCGTATCCTTTCACCTTAACCATGTGGTCTCCGGTGCGGTGCTCAATATCCTGGCAATGGGGGTTACCCGCTATTTTATGGTGCTCTTCTTTGGACATCCGGGAACAACCGATCCGATACCGAATAACCTGGGCCAGCTCAGATGGGCAATACCGGGGCTTTCAAAAATTCCGGTAATCGGAAGGATGTTTTTTGACCAAACTCCGATTGTCTATTTCTCTTTCATTCTAGTGATATTCTTTGCCTGGTTCATGAAAAAGACCAAAGTGGGGCTGCACATACGAGCTGCCGGTGAACACCCTCTGGCTCTGGAGACTATTGGGGTGTCTGTTAAAAAGATGCGCTATCTGGGAGTTTTTATCTCAGGGCTTACCTCCGGTATGGGAGGGGCGTACCTGGCGATAGAGAATAGCGCCTCCTTCACCGAAGGAATGACCAACGGGCGCGGCTTTATTGCCTTAGCAGCTAACATCTCCGGCGGATGGAACCCGATCGGTGCTTTTATCGCCTCCCTGTTTTTCGGTTTTGCCGATGCACTGCAGGTGCGCTTCCAAGTGGGGAAGGTATTTGATATTCCGGAAGAGATATTCATCATCTTTCCCTATGTGGCAACGATTATTGCAGTGGCAGGGCTGGTACGCCGGTCCAGACCTCCGAAAGAAGTGGGTGTCGACTTTATGATCGAGCAAGAGGGCGATTAATTAGGCAATAAAAGTGGAAACTATTTTACCTAGGGCCGAAATATACGTTATAATGGCGTTGGGTAAAAGAATTATTTTTAGAAGTATAAAAACAAGGAGGATTGAGTTATGAAAAAAGGATGGAGAATACTTTTTGTGATGATGGCACTACTGGTGCTGTTTGTCGGGTGCCAAGGTGAAGAGGCGGCTGAAGAGCAACCAGAAGAACAAGCTGAGCCCTTTTTGGCATCAATGGCAACAGACGTTGGGGGTTTAGGTGATAAATCTTTCAACGACGGAGCCTACCAGGGACTGCAAAAGGCAGAACAAGAACTCGACAATGTCGAGATTAAGGTAATTGAGTCTAAGCAGCAGACCGACTATATTCCGAACCTGACCGGTCTGGCCGAAGACGGCTCGGATATTGTATTTGCAGTTGGATTTCTGATGGAATCAGCTGTTAAGGAAGCTGCGACGAATATGCCCGACACCTACTTTGCAGGAATCGACATTGGTGCCGGCGAAGATGATCCCGACAACTTTCAGGGAATTCTGTACAAAGAAGAGCAGGCCGGTTACCTGGCAGGTATCGTAGCCGGTATGATGACCAAAGAGCATGCGGATAAAACCGATAAGTTAAACGACGCGAATGTAGTTGGTGTAGTGCTTGGAATGCTGATTCCCCCGGTAGAAAAGTACGAGGTTGGATTTATTCAGGGAGTTCATAGTGTAAACCCCGACTGTAAAGTTCTCTCTGTAACCTCAGGTTCCTTTACCGACCAGGCAAAGGGAAAAGAAGCAGCTCTGGCAATGATCGAGCAGGATGCCGACATTATTTTTCACGCAGCCGGACTAACCGGTCTTGGTGCAATCCAGGCGGCGAAGGAAGAAGGCGTGTTGGCTATTGGTGTTGATGTTGACCAGAATAACGTTGCTCCGGAGACCGTACTTACTTCAGCTGAAAAGAAGATTCCCCAGTCGGTATTTCTCTCGATTAAATCGGCATACGAAGGCAACTTCCAGACTGGTACTAAGGTGTATGGCCTTGCACAGGATGCGGTAGGTATCTCCGACTTCCACAGCTTTGACGACATGGTACCTCAAGAGGTAAAAGATGCGGTAGAGCAGGCTAAGAAAGATATTCTGGCCGGTGATGTAACGATTGAAACCAGTCGCGAGGCGATTGGCCGCTAAATTAAGATTGTTGAATTGTAACCGGGTAGGTTTTTACTTACCCGGTTTTTTTGTTTGCCCAGCGAAGCGGGCAAACCCGGCCTGTTGAAAGAAACAGGCGTCGCCCCGATCAGGGGGAAGGCAATCCGAATTGCAAGGGCGTTGTTGGTAACGACAGGGTCTGGAGGAAGCAATAGGAGGT
>JAIPFV010000091.1 GCA_021736475.1 Spirochaetia bacterium
TATCTTGAAACTATGAGATTTCGCGCGAATAATATGCTTTGTTCAACATTATCGGGACAAGACTAACTTGGAAAGGCGTACGTGTAAAGACTGTTAAAAAATTAAAGAGTTGAACGAAACAGGGGATGCATATGCCGGCACTTTCGGATAGAAATAGAATTGAGATTGTAGAATGGTTCAGAATGATACATCTGGAGACAGAGTGCCCGGGGCGGTGAGCATATTAAAAACAAATCGGAGGGGTACAAAAGATGGCCGTAGTATCTGTAAGATTAATAGATAATCTTGTACTTATAGCGTTTTGTCAGCGTAACTCGCCGTTCGCCATATTTTGGTTGAAACAGATACGGATTATCTTGCAATACATCCAGCATTTCGTAGATTTCGGCTACCAGCCGGTCACCCTGTCCAGACTGGAGTGCTTCCCAGAACGCCCAGTGTTCGGCAATTTCAATACGTACATCCCGCCCGATTTCAAGCTGATACGTCATTTTTTTTCGTTAGCTGCTGAACGCTGTGCTTCAATTCTTTCAGGGTCATAGAGCGGTCAGGGTGTTCTTCCATCTCCTGCCACCGCGCATCGGCCACAGCAATATCCTCCGGCGTAAGCTCGTCATCTTTCTCAATCGCCTCCAAGACCGCCTCGAAGATTTCTCGCTGTTCCTCCGGTGAATGCTTTTTGATCTCCTCTATGATCGCCTCTTTGGTCATCGCGTTACTCCTAGTTTTTACTCTATCACATTTTACGGCATTTGATAATGGAACCTATTCCTACGCCAGCGATTCAATTTGGAAGTCAAAAGACTTCCAAATTGAGACAATATGAAGTGACCTCCGCGACTTGCAAAATCGTGGATTAGTTTTATCCTGAGGGTAAAACACGCCACATACAAGAAGGGAGGCCACAATGGACACTAACAGAGTAGTAAACGTGGGAATGGATGTACACAAGGAATCGGTGAATATCGTCGCTTATAGATGAGGTGGACCCTCGATCATCGTGGAGAAGAAAAATCGCGAGTACGAACTTCGGAAGTACTTCACCAAGCTCAAGCAGAAGGACTCCTTGCGCTGCTGCTATGAAGCCGGGCAAAGCGGATTCAGCACCTACCGCATGCTCGAGGATATGGATATAGCCTGCCTCGTCGCCGCCCCCGGTCTGATCCCCCGCAAACCCACAGAACGGATAAAGACCGACCGGTGGGATGCCGATATGCTTGCCCGCAAACTGAGGGCTGGCCAGCTGACCGGCGTCTATATTCCCACTAGAGATGATGAGGCGGTGCGTGAATATCTGCACGTTCGAGACGACTTCAAGAGGGAGCAAAACGCTACAAACAGAAGGTCCTCAGTCTTACCGCACGTGGCTAAAAAATCTCACATCTCTCAGACCACTGCAGAAAGAGACCCTGGAAGAGTACCTGAGGCATTTCGACTACATAAATGAAAATATTAAGCGAATCGACGGACGGATTGAGGAGCTTGCCACAGCTCAGCGCTATAAAGAGAAGGTGGAGCGGCTGATGAGTCTGAAAGGAATCGGCACCTATACCGCACTTTCTCTGATCGCCGAGATAAGTGATTTTCGCCGTTTTGCCTCACCAACTCAGTTCATGAGCTATCTCGGCCTGGTACCAAGCGAGCACTCCAACGGACAGAAGCGTCACACAGGAGGCATTACCAAAGCCGGAAATGGGCGCTTGAGACGCTTGTTGATTGAGGCGGCCTGGCACTATCGCTCGTATATGCCCTCAAAACGATTACTTGAGCGAAAACGAGTGGTGGATCCACATATCAGTGAATACGCCGATAGAGCCGGCAGAAGGCTCTCGAGACGCTTTCAACATCTCCTGTTTGCAGGTAAACCCTCACAAAAGGTCTCCACTGCAGTGGACCGAGAGTTGTCAGGTTTCATCTGGGGGCTCATGAGAGAACAAACTGCATAGAAAAGAATAAGAAACCCGTGTCGAGGGAAGAGATGGATAGAGGAATATGAGAAGGAAAGAAAGGAGAATCCGCGAATATCAGTCTGTACATCGCCGGATGCATGTATTCCTCTATCTCTTCCTTCTCTCGAACAAAAGGGGGATGCGTAGAAAAAAACTTGACAGGAGGTCACATCATATAAGAATTGCTGCCAGTACATGTATGTGGATTGGATCCGGTATGATACAAATGTTAAAATAACCAAAATTCGCGCAACATTGTGTAAGACTCTTTTGCTATACGATGAGAGGAGCTTATGGATAAAGAAATAGAAAAACGATGTGTATTTTCTCCCACCCAACGGGTCGAATTAGAATCTGTTCACAAAAGGTCGCAGAGGATTCTGGATATCGGCGGAGGCGGCGAAGGGATCATTGGCAAACTCTACGGTGCAAATGTGGTGGCAATCGATAAGCGCGCCAACGAACTCTATGAAACCAACAATGACTCCTTGAAAATCGAGATGGATGCCGCCCAGATGGGCTTTGTCGATAACTCCTTTGATGTAGTCACCATCTTCTTCACCCTCCTCTACATGCCGGCCGATGTGAAGCAGGCCGTCCTGAAAGAGAGCCTGCGGGTTCTCAAGAACGGCGGAGTCCTGGAAATATGGGATGCCTTCGTTCCAAAATACGAGCAGGGCGAGAAGGACATTTTTGTGGCCGACCTGGAAATCGTTCTGCCTGAAGAGACCATCCACACCCAGTACGGATCATTGATGGGAAAAGAGGCGCAGACCGATGCACACATCAGAGACTGGTGTACAGCTATCGGCCTGCAGGTGGTGGATTCCTTCTCAAACAATGTCCTCTTTCACCTTATATTTCAAAAGTAAAATTCATTTTTTTATATAGATGCATGCGAAAAGGAGACAAGTGATGAGTACAGAAAAAATAGCTCAAATAGAAGCGCTGTTCAGAAGGCAGGTCGAAAAAGACTCGAATGTAAAAAATGCCTACCTGCTGGTTCACTCGGACAAGTTGAATCTTCATCTGAATATCGCCGCGGGTTCAACCGGCGAGGTGCCGGCAAATCCTCACCAGCCCAACTATATGGCCAGTGTGGGCAAGCTCTTTACCGCAACCATAGTGAGCATGCTCTTTGAACAAGGTAGACTGAGCTTTGACGATCCCTTGAATAAGTACTTGGACTCGGATTTACTGCAGGGTCTGCACGTCTATAAGGGCAAAGACTATACCCGCGAGGTTACCATCCGCCACCTGCTGAAGCAGACCTCCGGCCTGTTTGATAACTTCTGGCCGCTGTTAAAAAAGATGCTCTCTGAAGACGCTTTTAGTATTGCCACTCGGGAGGCGATTATTTGGGGAAAAACCCATTTGGAATCCTGCTGTCCTCCGGGCAAGAAAGTGCATTATACGGATACAAATTATCACCTTCTGGGTCTGATATGCGAACATATAACCGGTAAACCATTCCACGAACTTTTACATGACCATATTTTTACCCCCCTCGGCATGAAAAGCTCGTATATGCTCCACAAAAGCCAAGCCAGTAAAGAGAACCAGTACCCCACGGCCCATTTCAGTATAGACGGGAAAGTCGTCAACAATATTGCCAACTATGCCAATATCGATTACGCCGGCGGAGGAGTGGTATCCCCAATGGAGGATTTACTCACCTTCATGCAGGCGCTGGTCGCTGGCCGGATTATCTCGCAGAAAACCTTAGAGATAATGAAAAGCGATACCGGTCCGCTTTACCCATCTATCGAGTATGGCTACAGCATTTGGAAGATAAAAACAATTCCGCTGTTGATTCCTGCAAAATACAGTTGTTGGGGCTGTGTGGGCGCTACCGGGGCTTTTCTGTTTTATCATCGTGGATTGGATGCGTACATAATCGGCAACTTCAACGATGTTGCATATAAAGTAAAAGGACTCAAATTCATGTTCAAGGTAATCCAGAAGCTGTACAAATCATAGCACGCAGCACAAAAGGGGCCACCATGACAGAGATAGAATTACTAATCGATTTTCATAAAGATGCAGAGCGGCAGGGGCCCGGCAGTACCGCCGACACCCTGAAAGCCTTGAGTTTTATTGACCTGCCCCGGGGAAAACCGCTCAAAGTGGCCGACATCGGCTGCGGAACCGGGGCTCAGACGCTTACCCTCGCCCGGCAGATTGCCGGCCACATCACCGCCGTCGATCTGTTTCCGGAATTCTTGGATCAATTGAACCGCCGGGCGCAAGAGCTCGGTGTACAGAATAAAATTACCACGCTTCAGAAATCGATGGATGACCTCTCCTTCAGCACAAAGGAGTTCGACATCATATGGTCGGAAGGTGCCATCTACATCATGGGCTTTGCGGCCGGAATACACCAATGGAAACCCTTCCTAAAACCCGGCGGCTACCTTGCTGTCAGCGAAATCACCTGGCTTACAAATACCCGGCCCGCTGAAATTGAAGCCCACTGGAACCGCGAGTATCCGGAAATCGATACTGCTGCCGGCAAAATGAAAGTACTGGAAGAGCAGGGTTTTTCACCGGTGGGATATTTCATTCTGCCGCCGGCAAGCTGGATTGAGAACTACTACCGGCCAATGGAAGCCCGCTTTGAAGCCTTCCTCGAGAGGCATAAGCATTCCGAGCCGGCCAAAACGCAGGTAGAGGCTGACAGGGATGAAATCGAGAAGTACAAGCGCTTCAAGGACTACTTCGGTTACGGTTTTTATGTAGCCAAAAAGATGCCTGGCGTTTAAAGTACAATTGTCGGTGAGCAATGCGGAGTCCGACGGAGAAAGGAAAAACACGGGTCTGGAGGTCGGCCTTCAGGCTGCAGGGCAACTGGTTTTCACAGAATTATGATCCCTCGCGAAGGAAAAGATGATGAATACCACAACAATTATAAAATGGACAAACCGGATTGCACTCGCAGCGATTATACTGCTGGTCTACTGGGTGTTTATTTTTATCTCCATTACAGTGTTCAGTCTGAAAGTATTTCAGGAAAATATCACCGAATCGTTCTATCTTTCGGTACTCGGCATCCTTGCACTCTTAGTCGGAGCAGTAATAGTCAACATCATGTTCAACTTGACAAGCATTTCTGAATCATTGCAGGAACCGGGCCGCTCTACTCACCCCACGCGGATACGCCGAAATGCGATTATCCTCATCCTGCTCTCTTTTCCGCTTATCTTTGGAATCTTGTTTTTAGGAGACTACCGGACTACCCAGGTGAGAGAAACACGGCTGATAGAAGCCGCCGAGTATTCCATCCAAGAAAACCGGGAGATAGCCACAAGCTTTCTCGAGTATTCGTTTGATGCGCAGTACCTTCAAGCAACCGCCGAAGGCCTGCAGCTGATTGCCCACCAGTCTGAAAGCTTTCCATCCATTAGTGTAATACTCAAAGATTCAGTTCATGGAAAGGACGTCTTTCTCAGGTTTACGAGTCATATGCATCGCGACGGCACTGATGACCTGTCAAAACTGGATTACATCTATGCCTGTTCGCCGGAAGAGCAGGAGTATATCAAATCGGTGTTTGAAGACAATGAAGACCGGCATCTGTTCAGCGCCTCTGACGGCAGCTATGAGTTATATTATCCGTACAGGAGCGGCAACCAGGCTGTAATCCTGTATTTTACCGACCGACAGCGTTACGGGAAGTTCGGGTCATGAAACAACTCCACAAAATCGCAAATTGGAAGCTGGTACTGATCTTGTGTATCACCACCACGATTTTAGCCAGCTGCCTGGTCACTATGTGCTTCGGCCGCTTAAACCTGAATCCGGACGCTGCCATGGATTCAATGACGTACTACACTGCCGAGACCTTCTACCAGAACATTGAAATCCAAGGCGAATCGGGCCGAACAGCGTACCTACGCTTACATCTTATCGACTACCTCTTCATCACCCAGTTTTACCCGCTGTTTGTGCTCATTATGCATTTACTTCTCCTCAAGCTTAGTACCAATCGGAAGCTCGCTCTGCTGGCGCTGCTGCCGCTCTTTTCTGGGCTAATGGACCTGCTCGAGAACCTGTCGATCGATGTCTCGATCTTATTGTATCCGGCCCGTATTGCCGTTCTGGGGCAGGTTGCCGGTATCTTCACATTTTTGAAGATGCATTCTATCTATCTGTTTTTCGGGCTCACTGTACTGCTTGTAGTACTACTCCCTGTTAAAGCACTAACCAATAAACGGGTATAGAAAATGGCCCCCTCAGTTCCCGGCAGATTATATGTTATATTAGAGGCATGAAAACCAAATTTTCACATGTGAACCTCGTCAGCAGGGATTGGAGGAAGTTGGCCGATTTCTACATCAAGGTGTTTGACTGCCGCCCCAAACCGCCGGAAAGGAATCTATCCGGAGAATGGCTGGATAAGCTGACTGATCTGCAGGATGCGCACATCCAAGGGATTCACCTGGTACTCCCCGGAAGTGATGCAGATGGAGATTCCGCCGGCCCCACTCTTGAGATTTTTCAATACGACCACAACAAAGCGAACCCCCACAAATATATCAACATCGAGGGCTTCGGCCATATCGCTTTCGCAGTGGAGAATGTCGAAGAGAAGCTGCGGCTGCTACTCGAACACGGCGGTTCGACGGTCGGAGAGCTGATAGATACCAAGATTGCCGGAGTCGGTAAAATAAGTGTGGTGTATGCAAAAGATCCCGAGGGCAACATTATCGAGATACAGAAGTGGGATTAGACGACACACAATGCACGCAGGAATCGACGGCTGCAGATATGGGTGGCTCGCTGCCAGGGTCGATCAAGCCGAGGTAATCTTCGAGCTCGCCCGGAGTATCCGCTACATCTCCTCCGTTTTCGAAAACGACATGACGCTGATCGATATACCGATCGGCCTGTCCGATCACTCTGAAAGAGCTTGTGATATTGAAGCCCGGCGGATCCTGAAGCCGAAGCGGCACAGCTCAGTCTTCCTTACGCCGGTTCGGGCAGCAGCCTATGCAGAATCGTACGAGGAGGCCTGCCGAATTAACTTCGTCGCAACAGGAAAAAAGATATCAAAGCAGGCCTGGAATATTCTGCCGAAAGTGCGGGAAATCGATGCATTTAAGAGTGAGTTTCCGGGGGTGGCTCTGCGGGAAGCTCACCCGGAAATCTGTTTCTGGGCCCTGAACGGCAAGACGGCCTGCAGCCACAACAAGAAAACGCCCGCGGGAATCAGCGAGCGGCTGAACATTCTCGAACGCACGCTCCCCGGCATCAGCCACAAGATCACAGCCTACGCCGACGCGAATCTCAAAAAGCATGTTTCCCTCGATGACATTATCGATGCGGCCGTATTAGCTCTCACTGCTGCCCGGCCGGAAATACTTTTAGCGCTCGGAAACGGTGAAAAGGATCAGGCCGGAATTCCGATGGAAATAGTGTATTCTGAATAAAATGGGCAATACTGCTTGATATGCAGGAGGATTCATGAATCGTGGTAAGATGCGCGTCGTGCGATGCACAGGTTATAGGCCGCCCGACGTGCTCGAGCTGGTCGAAACCGAAGTTCCAGCTCCCAAAGAGAATGAACTCCGAATAGCTGTGAAAGCTTCGGCAGTAACTGCCAGCGATATCTTCATTCGAAGTTCCGATATCCCCCCTTCAATATCAAATACCGATGCGCCTTCTGATCGGTATCCGCAAGCCGCGCAGGCCGATACTCGGATTGGTCTTCTCCGGCGTTGTCGACTCAGTCGGGTCAAAAATAGAGCGCTTCAGTACATGGAGAAAGGTAATATACAACCGAATCAGCACGTCCTCATTTACGGGGCATCCGGAACCTCCGGTACCATCGCCGTACAATACGCCAAGTATCTCGGGGCCCGTGTAACGGGAGTATGCAGTACAAAAAATCTTGATTTCGTTGAGTCTCTGGGGGCGGACACAGTTATTGACTACACCACAACCGACAGTGTGGAGCCGGGGGTAGAGTTCGATTTCGTACTCGATTCGGTAGGGAAAATTAAAAATTCTCCCCTCAAGCAGAGCTGCAAAAACGCGGTAAGGAATTCGGGCAGCTATGTTTCAATTGACAACGGCGATCTCATTCTGAGTTCTTCCAGACTGGATCAGATATCAACCCTGGTAGTCGGCGGGGCTTTCACACCGGTCGTGGAAAAATCTTATCCACTTGAACAAATCGTCGCGGCACATAAATACGTGCAGAAGGGACACAAGCGCGGTGGCGTTGCAATCCGAATAAGCGAATAGCATTATCATTATTATCTACTTTACTTATGCTCATATCCCGTGCTATTATCTGAATCAGCTTAATAGAAAGAGAGGTAGTTTGATGTCGGTAGCCCAAATGAGTCCCAATGTAGTAGGGTCACAGGGTTAACGGAAGCAGCTTCTTCGTTTTAGATTGAATTAAAGTCTTCCTTCTCCCCTGTGATAGAACTCAGCGACTAGGCGCATATCTATGCGTTACAGGGGAATTACATACATGCACATTCTGAATAAAGAATTACTCATCTCATATGGTTGGAACCGCGGCTTCGAACTCGACTTCATTCCGTTCGCGGAGAAAGGCTGGATTCCGGGCCGAATCCTGGCCCACTCGCGGGGAAACATCTTAGCCGCTACCGAACGGGGCGAACTCTGGTGCTCCGTTCCCGGAAGCTTTGCCCAGCGCATGGAAGCCCAGGAGCTGCGGTACTGTACCGGCGACTGGATTGCTATAGAGCCGTATCCGCACGGCGCGGGCGGACGGATATGGGAAATACTGCCGAGAACAACTGAACTAAAACGCCACTCCGCCGGCGAAAAAAGCACCAGTCAGGCCCTGGCCGTGAACATCGACACCGTCTTTATCGTCATGGGTTTGGACAGCAACTTCAATCCCGCCAGATCCGAGCGGATGCTCGTGCTGGCATGGAACAGCGGAGCACAGCCGGTTGTCATCCTCAACAAGGCCGATCTGGTCGACGATCCGCAGCCATTTGTGGAGCGAATCGAAGCCTCGTCGCCGGGCGTGCCGGTTGCAGCCGTTTCCGCCGCCACTGGCGCGGGAATGGAGGTGGTTCAGGAGTACCTTGGACCCGGCCACACCGGTGTTTTCATGGGTTCTTCCGGGGTGGGAAAATCAACCCTCCTCAACTCGTTGGCCGGCACCATTCTTCGAAAGACTCAGACGGTCCGGGAGTCGGACGGACGCGGCCGTCATACCACATCGTTGCGCGAACTCTTCCTTGTCCCCGGATTGGGCTGCATTATCGACTCTCCGGGCATCCGTGAGGTTGGTCTGCTGTCGGACGCCGACGGTCTGAACTCGGCCTTTCACGATGTCATCGAAGAGGTCGAAGCTCTAGCCGCCGAATGTAAGTTTTCGGATTGTGCCCATGCAGGCGAGCCCGGCTGCGCAGTCGCCAAGGCCCTGGGTGACGGTACACTGAGCCAGGAGAGATACCAGAACTACTTGAAACTGAAGCGCGAAATGGAATACGCCGCTTCACGAGAATACGAACGTCTTGGACGCGAGCGGGAGAAAAAATGGAAAGATATCGCCAAGTTCTCCCGCCAGTTCAAGAAAGGGAAACAGGACTTGCACTAAATGAAACGCAACCAATACACATATATAGAACGAAACAAAAACCACGACGACTCTTTTATCTGCCGAAACTGCGGGGCCCCGGTCCACTCCTGGGCTCCGGGTACGAGCCAACGCAATCACTGTCCCTACTGCCTGCACAGCCTGCATGTAGACATTACCCCCGGCGACCGCAAGGAGCTTTGCCGGGGAATTATGGAACCGATTGGTTTGTGGGTACGGGAGGACGGCGACACCGCCCTCCTGCACCGCTGCAGAAAGTGCGGGGCGCTGCGCTCGAACCGGCTGGCCGGCGACGATGACGACCGGGCACTTCGCACCCTGGCCGAAACAGCACTCCAGGCGGTGGAGTCTGCAGGAAAATGAACTCACACGCCTGGTTTCACTTTTTTTACACGGAATAAAACCTACATAGTACAATACCAGAATGAATAGAAGCGAAGTTCAAATACACCCATTTCACCCAAACCAGGCTTCTGAAGTATCGGCTTTGATAAGCACGGTCTTCGATGAGTTCGTGGGCATCGAATACAGCCGGCAGGGTAAAACCACCTTCTCTTCCTTCACAAAGCCGGAGGCCATTCGGAAAAGGTACACAGCCGGAAATTTGATCTTTATTGCCCAGGCGGAATCAAAGATCATCGGGATAATAGAGATTCGAGATCTCTCACACATCTCGCTCCTGTTTGTAGACAAGCAGTTTCATCGAAAAGGCATTGCCCGCCGCCTGTGGGAAACTGCCCTTCTCGAATGTACAGCCCAAAACCCCGGCCTCAGCGCCTTCACAGTACACGCCTCTCCCTATTCCGAAAAAATCTACCGCCGCCTCGGATTCCACCCAAGCGCAGAACTCACTGTAATAGACGGAATCAAATTCATTCCAATGAGTATGAAAATTACACCTCGCGAGTAAAGACAGACGACCTGCGGCAGGCAGTCCACACCGCCGCACTGCATCTGAGAAAGGGAGGGGTTTTGCTGGTAGTCTGCAGCACAGCCGAACAGTTTCGGAACAACAACTTTGCCTATACGAGCGAAAAGGGCGATGTCCATGTAACCCTCTTTGAAAACAACTACATCAACCCGTACTCGCCAAAGACCTACGAAATCACCCTGTTCTATCTAATCCGCCAATACGGTGATCTGACGACTTATTCCGAACACACTGTCGCCGGTCTTTTTCCGCATGCTACCTGGGAAAAGGTGTTCACGGAATCCGGCTTTACCGTATACTCACAGGACCTATACGGGGCATACGACCAGTACCTGTTCGACAACGGCGAGTAAAACCGCACAATATTCATTGGACGGTGAGTTCGCGGCCGAGAGCTCCCTTCAGTCGCCAACTTCGGCACGCTATTAAAAGAGAAAACATGTCCATATAGTTGTACATATGCTTTATGAGAGTTGTAAATTTTACCGAAGCAAGAAATCCTTTGAAGGAATTGGGAAACCTCAAAAGAAAAAGGAAGAATTGATGCTGCACATAGAATTGTCTATGCCGTTGATGGAAATCAAATTACAGTCGTTTCTGATCGATATCATTATCAATAAATAGCGCAGATCCCTCAGGATAACTGGAATTGCAGAACTTATCATCGGAACCCTTTGCGTTATATAGAAAATCCCACCATCAGGCTGTAATTTACCGCACCCAAGCTCTCAGATGACAAGCCGAACAATTCCTCATCCTCAAACTTTCCCGAGCTAATGGAAACCTTAAAATCAAAAACCGTATTCGGACCGGCGAAATAATCGAGACCGAGTTCTACATTGTATGCAAAAGCTCCAATCGAATCCGCCGAATAATTATCCCACACATCCGTATCAATTTCAAAAACTATATGCAATAGACCGAATCCTGCGCCGAAGTAGGCGACAAACTTATCTCCTAAAGGCATCTGAAACCCGCTTCCAACCAAAGCCTCGTACAGTATCATGCTGACCATCGAATCGTTTTCAGCCGGTACATCCACATTATCGGTTGTGCCGGCTCCCTCTGTGTAGAAGTACATATTCGAGGCGATCGGCCAAAACCCCCTCAGCCGTAAGCCGACACCCCACCGACCAATATCCGAACCATAGTAATTTTCCATTTTGTTCCAGAGACTATCATAGCCTGGACCGATAAATTGGGGTACCGCAAAACCCATCATTAAAAGCGAAGAAACTCGCCCTTGGGATTTAGGGTCCCGCCTGCTCGGCACGCTGTTCCCGGAAGAGCCGGAGGGAGCAGAATCTTGCTGCTCTTTCTCCTGGGCAGGCTGGGAGGGCTGAGGAGGCTGAGAAGGCTGGTCGGGAAACAGAAACACAACAGAGTCGCTCGCTTGGGGAGGAGAATCTTTTGGTGGAATCGACGAGTCGGTCAGACTGCCGGTTGCCGTCAGCAGCTTCATTCCCGCCGACTCCGCCAGCTGCAGCACCACCTCGATGCTGCCGCGGCTCTGATCGGTTGCCTGACCCACTATGGTGCCATCTTCCACATCTATCATCTTTACACTTATAAAAAAAGTCTGCCCCACCAAAGACACCTTTGCAAGACAGATAAGATCAGCCCCCAAATAGTGCCCGACTTCCCTGATTTCTTCAGTCTTCACCATTCCGGAGAGCTGAAATTTTCTTTCGCTCATCACCGATTGCACATCCGTACGGTCGATTACAGTGTAATTAGTTTTACCTACAAAAACCTCTATCAGCTTTTCAGTGACCGGAATTTGTACATTTGGATCTACATTCTTCTCGACAAGCGAGTCTAGTACCGCAATGCGCTGGGAAAAGGCAGGTGGAAGGATAAGCAGGAAAAAGATTAAAAAGAAAATCGAACTACAATTTTTCATAATTTCTCCATGTGCG
>JAIPFV010000092.1 GCA_021736475.1 Spirochaetia bacterium
ATGTCTCCGGACAGTTTTTGTGCCAGAAGTTCCGACGGGGCTTGTATTAAACCGTACGATATTTCCGAGGCAGAAGACCACGGCTCATTAAAATTCCTGGCCTCCACCTACGATTTTCAGAATCATGTCCTGCGCGACGGCACAAGTTATAGGGGCAAACGGGTACTGACTTTTGCAAGCATTCTTAAATACAAAATGTTCCCCTTGGCCGAGATCATTAAGGACCTGCTTGAGATGGGCCGGATAGCTATTAACACTCCCATCGAAATAGAGTTTGCCGTAGACCTCGATACGCCCTCAAACCAGCCGGCTGTGTTCAGTTTTCTGCAGATTCGGCCGATTGTAGAGGGTTCTGAACAGGAAGACATAGATATTTCTGACGAACTGCCTGCCGAAACGCTCATTTATTCGAACAAGGCGATGGGCAACGGGATGTACGAAGAGCTCTACGATCTTGTATATATAAAACCAGAGACATTTAACCCCTCCCACACCAAGACTATGGCCGAAATGATCGGCGAATTGAACGAGCGCTTTGAAAAAGAGCAGTGCGGCTACATTCTGGTGGTTCCCGGACGGCTTGGCTCCAGCGACCCGTGGCTGGGTATTCCGATCAACTGGTCTCAAATCTCTTATGCCCGGGTAATTGTAGAAATGGGGCTGTCGAATTTCCGGGTGGATCCCAGTCAGGGCACCCATTTCTTCCAGAATCTTACCAGCTTACAGAATGCATACTTAACCATCAATCCTTTTATGCAGGACGGGGTGTTTAATCTGGAATATCTTGAGCAGCAGGATGCTGAATTCGAAAATGACTTCTTACGACAGGTTCACTTTGAGAATCCCCTAATGGTAAAGATTGACGGGCGCAGCAGCCGCGGTCTTATTCACTACTCCACTAACGGAACGGGCGAGCAGCGAGAAGAGGAAGCTCAGCCCTCTCAGACAAGCCTCGAAATTGTCGATTAAACTCTAGACTTCTGTGTATAACTCGCCAAGGCTGCTTTTAAAATCCGTAAAGCCCGCTCAAGCTTGTCACGGGTAAGCACATAGGCCAGTCGAATTTGCTTTTTCCCCAGGTCGGGGCTTGCGTAGAACCCCTGTGCGGGAGCTACCATCAATGTCTCTCCGTCTAATTGGAAATCTCGCAGCAACCAGACTGCAAACGCTTCAGTATCCTCTACCGGTAGTTCGGCTATAATGTAAAAAGCCCCCTCCGGAGAGGAAACCCGAACCCCGTCGATCGCCTGAAGCCGTTTTACCATAAAGTCACGACGGGCTTTATACTCAAAGCGTACCTGCTCCAGGTAGGCATCGGAGTTATTGACGGCTGCAGCAACAGCAATCTGATCAACCGTAGGAGGACAGAGACGGGCTTGGGCAAACCGGAGCACCAGGTCAAGGACCTCCTGATTGCGACTGACCAGCGTTCCGATCCGAGCTCCACAGGCGCTATAGCGCTTGGAGACCGAATCTACCATAACTGCATTCTCCTCGATACCTTCAAATTCCATAATGGAGATAGCGGTGCGCCCCTCGTAGGTAAACTCGCGGTACACCTCATCAGAGATGATAAACAAATCGTGCCGACGGGCAAAAGCTACCAGTTCCTGAAGCCTCTCCCTGGAAAACACAGCCCCGGAGGGATTGCCGGGATTACTGAACATAATTGCCTTGGTTTTTGGACCGACAGCTTTTTCAAACTCCTCAATTTTCGGTAAATGAAACCCGTCTTCTATACGGCTGGTTACCGGAACAATTTTTGCACCGCTCATAGCAACAAAGCCGTTGTAGTTTGCATAGTAAGGCTCGGGGATAATAATCTCATCTCCAGGGGAGGTAACCGCCATCAGTGAAAAGATAATGGCCTCACTTCCGCCGCTGGTCACGTAAATATTATCCATGGACAGATTAAGCCCGTGGCGCTGGTAATACTCGACAAACTTTTCACGTAATTCCGGCAGCCCCTGGCTGGGTCCATAGGCTATTATCTCAGGTGGCCGGCTGTAAGCCTGTCTCATGGCCGGAACTGTTTCGATATCAGGCTGTCCAATATTCAGATGATAGACTTTAATATCCGCTCTTTTGGCCGCATCGGCATAGGGCACCAGCTTTCTTATAGGGCTTTCTATCACCAGATTTTTACGTTCCGACAATGGTATTGATGTTCGCTTCATTCATTCCTCCGAGTATTCACTGTTTCAGAGGAAGAGTAAACATAAACAGCGCACCTTGTCCAGGCTCACTCTCAGCAACAATCTGTCCGCCGTTTTTCTCAACAAACTCCCTGCATAACACAAGACCTAAACCAGAACCCTTTTCATTCTCTGTCCCCATGTTTAAGTGCCGAATATCAATCCGGAACAATTCAGGAAGTACTTCAGGGTCAATTCCCACTCCGTTATCCTGCACTGTTACTACCACATCAGTATCGGTTCGATGACTGTGAAGACTTATTCTGCCCCCCCTAGGGGTGAACTTAATTGCATTCGACAGCAAATTTCGTACAATCGTATTGACCGAATTTTCATCAGCATACGCCGGTTCAGTTGGCATCAGGTGATTTTCTATCTGAAGCTCTTTATTTTCAATATTCACTTCAAAAAGTACCAGGTTTTCCTGCACAATTTGGCTAATATCTATCTCTTTCGGGCTTATCAGTATCCGTCCGGTTTGTATGCGTGACCATTCTAAAAGGTTTTCTAATAAGTTAAACGCGTTTTTAGAGGATTTATGCATCCCCTCTAGGAACTCTTTTGCCGTTTCAGCATCCAGTTTGTCGATGCCGGTGGCTAAATACTGTGACATGCCAACCAAAGCGGTGAAAGGGCTGCGCAGGTCGTGGGCAATTATCGAGAAGAACTTATCCTTGGCAGCATTCGCTTCCTGCAGCTGCCGTTGAGTAAAGCGAAGTTGCAGGTGATTCTGAACACGCATCCGCAGCTCAGCTCCCCGAAAAGGTTTGGTAATGTAATCAACCGCACCAAGCTCGAAACCTTTGGTAAGGCTCTCCTCATCATTACGGGCTGTAAGAAAAATAATCGGCAGATCAGCATATTTTTCCATCCCTTTCACAGTGGCGGCCACTTCGAACCCATCCATTCCGGGCATCATAATATCGAGTAGAATAAGATCGATTGATGTCTGTTCCAGCAACTTGAGCCCTTCAGAACCGCTTTCGGCAATAGAGACCTGAAAACCGGCCTTCCGCAGAATTGCCCGGGCTATCTCCAGATTCGGAGCAACATCATCGATTATTAAAATATGAGAGTTAAGAGTATCAACTTGTTCCATATCTGCCGGTAGATTCTAAAGTAACTTTAAAACCTGCTCCTCTAATTCATCTACTTTAATCGATAAAGTTGATGATTTTCCTTCGGGTTTCGCAATTACTTCAGCTGCACCGAGCATCTTGGCCTTACGTACGTTCTCATTATTTTCGTACATAGTTCCACTCAGAATAACTATTGGTAAATTATTCGGAATATCTCCAGCCCGCTTTTTTGCATTTATTTCCTTCAGGGCGGTCAGTCCGTCAACTTCCGGCATTTCCACATCCATCAGCACCACATCCGGTTTTTCGGATACTATTTTATCTATTCCAATCCTTCCGTTCTCTGCTAAAATTACATCTTCCCAATTGCCGGTCTTTTTAAGTGCCGCCTGCAATCCGCTTCGTACAAGAAAAGAATCATCGACAATCAGCAGTTTCTTACCCATTTTTATTCCTCCGACAAAATATACATTCTCACAGCCTCTTCCAGAGTTCCGGCAATTTGGCTATAACTGCCCAGTGCCTGGCTTAACAGATCGGCTGCTTTTCGATAATAGTGTGAATGAGGGCTGATGAAAACAAGAGGCACATCTAAACCCCGCTTTATCTCTATCAGCCTTGAGAAAAAGTCACTCCTTCTCACAGAGTTCTCCGAAGCAAAGGCAAGTTCAATTATCCAGAGTCTATCCCCCGGCCTTACCTCAGCTTCAATTCGATCCAGCTCTTCCATGGTCACAATTTTTTTATATCCCAGGGCACCGGTGAAATAGAGGTGCTCCCACATGCTGCGCTTGAAATCATCATACAAGACATACAACAGTTCATAGCTTATTTCATTGTAGGCCAACTGCTCCCGTGCAAAAGTAGCCGTTAACTTTTCAAGATAAACTGATAGCCGGCTTAGCGGTGCAAAGGTATCAGCAGCCTCGCCTTCTATTAGCGATCGCAGCTCAATCACCTCCATTCCCAGGTCCATCAGAAGCTCCGGCAGCTCATCCTTGGCTGTCGGCAGGCGGAAAGCCAGCTCCTCGCATTTGAAAAATGAGTGGAGCACCGGTTTCCATACACTAAAACCCGCTTCTATTTCATTCTGAAATGATTTTTCAATCCGCCCGGCCTGGCTTAGCGAAGCCTGGCTTGCCGAGTTTTGGCCTTGCCCTTGGCGCGAAGCCGTTTCAGCTGCAGAAGCTGCGATCGAGGCACTGATATTTTTCAGTTCCTGGGCTCGGGTCTGCATCTGCTCTATATAATCCTGGGAATCCCCTTCCTGAGCAACGGCAGTTAAGGTATCAATAACCTCAAAGGTGAGCTGCAGTAAATTTTCATCGAGTTGGCGCTTACCGGTACGAACCTGGTCATATTCCGACTCCAGAACATGGGTGAGGGCATTGATCTCCTCCTCGCCCACCATGTTTGAATTGCCTTTAAGAGTATGGAACAAACGAAAAAGAGAGTGAACCTGTTCTTGATCGGTTCCGTGCTGCTCCAGATGCAGCACTATCTCCTCTGCGTTTGAGAGAATATCCAGAGCTTCCTGGAAAAATTGAGCACGGAGTGATGTATCTTGCCCCATCTACTCCTCCGAAAGGGTCTTTTTAGCGGTTTTTTTAAGCACCCGGTTCCACCGTTCCCACCGCTGAATGGACACATCTACGACACTCACGATAGCCTCGGGAGATTCAAAAGGTTTCATGACAAAGTCCATCGCTCCATACCCCAGAGATTCAATCACTCTTCCCAGGGTAGAATCGGCGGTCATCATTATCACATGGGTCAGAGGATCAACTTTCTTGGCCTCTTCCAGAAGGGTTATCCCATCCATCTCCGGCATCACGATATCCAGAATCATAATATGCACTTTTTCCTGATTTATTATCTTCAGCGCCTCTGTGGGGTTGTTCACCTTTTGCACATTCAAATTATCTCTTTCTTTAAGATATTGGCCTAACAGGGTCAACACCATTTCATCGTCGTCAACTATTAAGGTATTTAACTTCATGCAGCTCTCTCCCTTTTACAAATTAAGAATATAGACTTAGCTATAGCATGTCAAATAAGTATGAATTGCTCGAGTTGGATTAACGGTTGCTCAAAAGTTTAATCATGTACAGCTCAATGTAGCGGCGAAAGGGTTCTTTGCGCTTTATTCGTTTAAAGGCCTCGTACTCGGCTATCTGCTTACTGAGGTTGTGAATGCGCTGCTCATCCGGCGGAGTGACCATCAAACTGCGTTTGATGCGGCGGAGAAAGTCGCGTACAGCTGAGTTTACATCCTCTACCAAATCTTTCTTGGCCTTTCCTTCTACCAGGGGGTTCCACTCCTCAATAAGCTCATCAAGGCTCTGGTCGATATTACCTTTGGTACCTATATAACTTCTTTTTAGCTCATACAGGGCCTTTTTGAAGGCTACCTGATTACTTACCTCCCGGTCTCCAGCCTCGCCTCCATGGCCGCCGTCCCGGGCACCAAACTGTTTTGCCCCGGGGCTTGGTGATGCATTTTTTACCGCATGTTCATTGTCGAATGTATCACCACCCCCCATCGGCGGTCGCCCCCGGCTTTCATGGGATTTGGTAAATGACGCATAAAGGTCCGAAGGGTCCTTTATCGATTCCGCACCTTTTACAAGTTTTTTCCACAACTTACCAAGCACCACCCCTATTCGGCCGATAACCGGAATGCTCTTCCAAAGGGGCAGATAGGTACGTGCATCCCGGATGATCCGCTTGGGATCCAGACGGAGGATTTCATCAACCGGGATCAGTCGCTGCTGTTTTTCATCAATAATCCGGTTTGCCTCTATATACACCTCTTTTGAGGGTTTGGTTTCATTCAAACAGATAAACAGCAGCTCGTACTGCAGCAGACGGGCTAACAGCGGATCCTGGTCCATTATCCGGTTCCATATATCGTTTTGAAAAAGGTCACGGCGGTTCATCATTGACAGTTTCTTATAATCGCCGAGTACCTCCGCCCACTCCTTTACATACTGTGCGCGTACCTGCCGGGAAAAGGCTTGGGCCCTCTGCAGCACCAGGTTAAGCAGGCGTTCCTTGCTCACGTAGTATTCGTTCTTATCCGCAGACATAAGCCGTACAATATCGGTCAGCGGACCGTTCTTCTCGCGCGTGGTCTTGCGCTCCAGATAGTGGGCCAGCTCCTGCTGGGAAATCCGCTTTGAGATTGGAGTTCCCACCTTATCCCGCATACCATAAATATCGCTGAAACTGTAGAAATAGGGCGGCTTTTTGATTCCCTGCTGCACATGCCGCAGGGCTTGTTCTTTTTCCAGTTTTTGCTTTTTCAGCCCCTTGTAGTGCAGGGCAAACAGACCAATCAGATAACAGGCCTGGCTGAAGCCGTGCTCCCGGTCAAGTTTATTGGCCTTTTCCCGGAATTCATTCACCACAAAGGTGGACAGATGAGTCCAGAACTGGAAAGTGAAATCATCGGGATCGGCAATAGTAGTAATTGCAACTTCCCGCTGGGTCATGATGTTTGAAAAAAGGTCTTTTACCGGCTGTTCCTTATGTGGAAATATGCCGTGAATTTTATTGATTACGTAGTCGGAGTTTTTCTGAAGGGCAAGATAAGCCCGCAGCTTCAGCACGCACATCGACAAGAGCTGACTGTGAATAAGCTCGCCGATAATGATCATCGAGCGAATACCCTCCGGGAAAATCAGGCGAAAGACCGTACTGTTTTTTCCCTTAAGGTTTTTCAACAACGGAACAAAGTGCTCCTTTACTTCGATCACTTCAACAGCAGCGTCTGGTATCGTTTCACCAAGCATATCTTCATTGGGAAATGAGCTCTCAGGAGTTTGCTTGGCTTCTTCATAAATCTTGCGGATAATATGGGGAAAGTACTTGAGGTATACCACCTGCTGGGCGTTTTGTTCGTCCGCAATGAGTGCGCAGATACCTTCCGCTTCGGCCTCTTCAAGTAAAGAATCAAACTCGGCCGGCGCCATCTGCCCAAAGGGGGTAAATCCGGGACGGGTTTTTTGAAATTCCCCAGCCCAGTTGGCAGCATACCGCTCAAGATTATAACGAGAAATTGTGGAAACGTCCTTCTTTTGGGTATAGGCCCGCAGTATGTGCTCCAAGTCTTTCAGTTTCGACATAAACCTACCTTTTTGCTCTTATTTTGAGTATACGTCGAGAGTTCACAATTTTCAACACAAAGCGTTTAAACTTACTTAATGCCGGTTAATGCCGGATATTATGGTCGAAGTTTTCCCAAAGCACATCCTGTGGCGGATCGGCCTTTATGTCCAGGGTGGTGCGCTGCACGGGATGTTCCAGCACCAGCCTGCGAGCATGTAGATGTATGCCGCCATTCGGATTAGAGCGGCGGGCACCGTACTTCAGATCACCCTTCACGCAGCATCCGACTGTGGCCAGCTGCGCCCGAATCTGATGATGCCGTCCGGTTTCAAGCTCAATTTCCAGCAGATAATAGTTGTCTGTGGCGGCTATCAAGGAGTAAGAGAGCTTTGCTAACTTGGCACCTTTTTTCTCAGCTTTTGCTTTCGAGATGGCGTAGGATTTATTCTGAGACCGGTTTTTCCACAGATAATGCTCCAGCACTCCCTTATCGGAGGGGGGCATCTTATCGACCACCGCCCAGTATATTTTTTTTACGTCCCGGCCTTTGAACAGCTTGCCCAGCCGGGTGAGGGCTTTATCGGTTTTCGCCATCAGCACTAAACCGCTGGTGGGGCGGTCCAGCCGATGGGGCAGGCCCAGGAATACATTTCCCGGCTTTGCGTCCCGCTGTTTGATAAACTCTTTCATTAAATCGAATAGTGCCGGGTCACCGGAGCTGTCCCCCTGGACCGGTTCGTTTATCCGCTTGTTAATGGCCAGCAGATGGTTGTCCTCGTAGACAATTCGCCCACTTATATCTTGAAATAAATCTTTATTCATACCCTACTTCTTGCTTTTATTACGGAATAGCACCCGTTTTACAGTGCGCGTCTCTTTTGTGGTAAGCCGTGTTCCATTGGCCTTGACGCTTTTCACCAGATAATCCTTCACCCGAAATCGTTCTTCCAACACCTTCAGGCGAGGCTTCTTTTTATACAGAAACACGAACTCTTCATCTTCACGGGTGGTAAAATCGACGATTTCGGCCCCCTCCGGCACCAGATGATAGGTTTTCTTAATTATAAACTGTTCGATGCTGCAGCGTTTAAGGTAATAGGCTCCGCTGTCCTTCATCTTGTACAGAATTGTAAACACATACGCGGCCAACTCATCCTTGTCGGCCAGACTGCAGAAGAGCATGCCCTTGTCAACAAACAGTTTATCCGGAGCATCGATCACCGAATAGATACCGCTTTTACGAATTACCAACACCCGGTCGTACTGGTTTACCGCGCACACACCCTCCCCGGTCTTTACCTCGTAGCCCAGATACCCGCTGGACTTATCGTAACGCAGCTCAAGGTTCCGCTGAGCAGCATCACGTACATCGGTCTTTTCAAAAGAGCCGACCCTGGTAAGCCGTTTGAACCGGTCGGACATCGACTCCATCATTCGGTCAAGAAAACCGATAGCGTATTCGCGAATGTGCTCTAGATGGTATTTTACCTCTTTCAGCCGCGCCTTGATCTCTGCAACCTCTTTGCGGTTTTTGTTGATGTCGTACAGGGAAATGCGCCGGATTGGGATTCTCAGCAGCCGCTCGATATCCTCCTGAGTCACCTGACGGGGAATCTCTTTTTTAAATGGTTTCAGACCGTCAAAGACCGCCTGAATGACCGCCTCCTGGGTAGTCATCTCTTCTATTTTTTTATAAATGCGCTCCTCGATAAAAATCCGTTCCAGGGTACGAGCGTGCAACCTGTCGCGCAGGTGTCCCTGTTCGACCTTCAGCTCCGCCGTAAGCACCTCGATTATATGATTGGCGTGAAAGCGAATAATATCGCTTATCGGCATCACCGTCGGGGTGTTGTCCTTTATCACCAGGGGATTCACCGAAATTGCATATTCGCAGTCGGTAAAGGCATACAGAGCATCCAGCACATCCTGGGTATACTCGCCCCGGGCCAGCTTTATCTCGATCTCCACTTTGTCGGTGGTAAAGTCGTTGATACCCGAAATCTTAAACTTGTTCTTGCGCGCGGCGGTTTCTATCGAGTTAATCAGACTCTCGGTGGTAGAACCGAAGGGCAGTTCCCGGATAAATATCCGCTTGGGATCAGTCGTGTCCACCCGGGCCCGTACCAAAACCTTTCCCAGTCCGTCCTGGTAGTCCGACACGTCCACCAGCCCGCCTCCGGGAAAATCGGGGTACAGCTCAAACTCCTCCTCCCGCAGGGCCGACTTGACCGCCTGCAGTACTTCATGGAAGTTATGGGGTAGAATTTTAGTGGACATACCCACCGCAATTCCCTCGGCTCCGTGGAGCAGGACCACCGGAATTTTAGCCGGAAAAACCACCGGTTCTTTATTGCGGCCGTCGTAGGAATCGATATACTCGGTTATGTCCGGATTGTAAAGCACTTGCTTCGCAAAGGGCTCGATCCGACACTCGATATAGCGGCTGGCGGAAGCCTCATCACCGGTCAGCAGACTGCCGAAGTTTCCCTGTCTGTCGATAAACAGCTCTTTGTTGGCCAGTACCACCAGGGCTGAATAGATCGAGGCATCTCCGTGGGGGTGGTACTTCATACAAGAGCCGACTATATTGGCCACCTTATGAAACTTTCCGTCATCCACTTCGAACAGAGTGTGCAGAATACGGCGCTGCACCGGTTTCAGACCATCCTTCAGATCCGGTATAGCCCGGTCCTTGATTACGTACGAGGCGTATTCGAGAAAGTTTTTATTGTAGATACTACGAACATATGACATCTTAGATGAGGTTCTCCATTATGTAGTTACGCCTTTCGGGGGTGTTTTTGCCCATATAGAACGAGAGGGTTTCATGCAAATTTTTAAGCGACTTCATATCTACCTCGATTAAGCGAATGTCGTCACCGATAAACTGGCCAAACTCTTTCGGAGAAATCTCGCCAAGGCCCTTAAAGCGGGTAACCTCCGGAGCCGAAAGCTCCTCCAGGGCCTTATCCCGCTCCTTGGGATTGTAGCAATAACGGGTCGTTTTTTTATTCCGTACCCGATACAGGGGTGTCTCCAGAATATACAGGCGCCCCGAGACCACCAGCTCTTCAAAATAGTTCAAAAAGAAGGTCAATAGCAGGTTGCGAATATGAAAACCGTCGTGGTCGGCATCGGTGGCGATAATTATTTTACCAAAACGCAAACTTTCCACATCGTTTTCGATGCCCAGGGCCATCATCAGATTAAACAGTTCTTCGTTCTTATAAATAGCGGTTTTATTTTTCCCAAACACGTTCTGTGGCTTGCCTCGCAGCGAGAAAATGGCCTGGGTATATACATTCCGGGCCGATACCATCGAACCGGAGGCGGATTGGCCCTCGGTAATAAATATCATGGACTCATCGCCATGCTTATCGCCAAGATGGTACTTGCAATCCTTCAGATTGGGAATTTTAAGGGCTACCTTTTTGGCCGCATCTCGAGCCTCTTTCTTCACGGCATTCAACTCTTTACGCAGCTTTTCGTTACTCTCGATTTTCTGCTCCAGGCGCTTGGAGGCCTCTCTGTTCTTGTGCAGAAAGTCGACTACCGCCGATTTTACCTCGCCCACAATCCAGCTGCGGATTTCGCTGTTGCCCAGCTTGTTTTTGGTTTGACTCTCAAACACCGGGTTCTGCAGCTTTACTGCAATGGCGCCGGCCACCCCCTCCCGTACATCCACGCCGCTGTAGTTCTTCTTAAAGTACTCGTTGGTTCCCTTCAACAGCCCCTCGCGGAAGGCGCTCAGATGAGTACCCCCGTCGCTGGTATACTGACCGTTCACAAAAGAGAAATAGGTCTCGCCGTAGGTATTGGTATGGGTAAAGGCAAACTCCAGATGGTCGCCCTTCAAATGTCCGATTTCGTAGAGGGTCTCGTCACCAATTTCCCCGTCCAACAGGTCAAGCAACCCGTTTTTCGACAGGAACTTCTTTTTATTAAACCAGAGGGTCAGCCCTGCGTTTAGACAGGCGTAATTCCACATCCGCTGCTCGATAAATTCGAAGTTGTAGCTAAACTCATCGAAAATCTCCGGGTCGGGAACAAACTCTACGTAGGTGCCGTTCTTTTCGTCTTTCTTATTGCCCTTGCGTTCGCTAAGGAATTTTCCCTTTGAAAAGACTGCCTCGTAATACTTGCCATCCCGGAAGGAAACGACCCTGAAATGATTAGAGAGGGCGTTAACCGCCTTGGTCCCTACCCCGTTAAGCCCTACGGAGAACTGAAACACTTCGTCGTTGTATTTTGCACCGGTATTGATTACCGAAACGCATTCCACCACTTTTCCGAGGGGAATCCCGCGCCCGTAGTCTCGAATTTTCACCCGGTCCCCATCAACTTGAACGATGATGCGCAAACCGTGGCCCATGATATACTCATCGATGCTGTTATCGATCACCTCTTTCAGTAGAATGTAGATGCCGTCATCTACATTCGAACCATCTCCCAGGCGTCCGATATACATACCGGTCCGCAGGCGAATATGCTCGAGACTGCTGAGGGTTTTGATCGTACTTTCATCGTACTCTTTGTTCTTTTTAGAACTTTTCTGTGTTGCTTGTGTAGATTTTGCCATGATACTTCAACCGCGGAGTGTAGCACATTTATAGAAGGTTGTCATCTATC
>JAIPFV010000093.1 GCA_021736475.1 Spirochaetia bacterium
AGCGACATCGACATACTTGTCGTGTATTCCGTGAAACCTCAGGATCCTTTCGAGCTTGCATACGAAATCCGTCGCTACCTTCATGAGCATATCGACCATGCTTTGGACGTGATAGTAAGCTCAAAGGAAGATTTCGATCATCGCCTACAGCACCCATGGACTATAGAACATGTAGCTTTTAAGGAGGGTGTTGCGGTTTGACAATAAACCCCGAGGTCCAAGAATGGATTCACTCAGCCGACAGGGACAGAGATTCCGTGTTCATTCTTTTGGACTCAGCCCGAGTACCGTACGAAATCGTTGCCTTTCATTGTCAGCAATGCGCAGAAAAGTACCTCAAGGCGCTGTTCATTCATTCCAATCGGAAGATGCCTTTCATCCACGACTTGTTAAAATTAAATCGTGATATTCAAGATGTGTGCACCCAACTGAAAGAGGTAGAAGAGGAATGCGAGAGGCTGACTCCTTTCGGGACGATAACCCGCTATCCCGGCAGTAGCATGAAGCCGGAAGCCAATCATATGCCTCTTGTCACCAAATGGATGGATGCTGTTCGAGATAGAGTGCGTAAATGCCTCAGTATTGATTGATACACAATTCGTTTTACCTAAGTGAAGGAGCAAATCCTATACCAGATTATAAGTATCCATAACTTCAGCTTACTCTAAGGAGATCTACCGGCAAAGGCACTGGGACTGGTAATCGAATGGGCCAAGCTTCATCAACAGGAACTCGTTCAAGAGTGGAATCTGGCTAAAGATCATAAAACGCTATTCGAAGTGGAACCCTTAAAATAGGAGCATAATATGTTTTTTGATATAATACACGCACAGTACAACTCGGATTCTAAAATAGACCTGGAGTTTGAAAACGGGAAAAATAGTTGTCGCCAATCAATGGAACTCTCGTGTGGGAAAAGGGCGAGGTTGATATTGCCAGGAGGCCCTCTATGAACGGGCTACGGGAACCCATTCTTTATTAGTTTCTTGAAACAACGAAGCAGAAATCCCGAGTGAGAGAGAACCAACCGTTTTCCCGACCCCAATTGCGCCACCCGTGTAGTACCTTCCGTTAGTTACGTTGTTGCTTTCGAAATCGGCGGTACCCGAAAACCGGTCGCTGAAATAGCTGTAGATGAACTCCACTCCTACTCCCCAGCCCTTGGATCCAACTGGAAAATGATATCCTACGCGAGAGGGTCCATTCTCCTCACCCACATAGTTGCTGTTACCCAAATCAAGAAAGTGATCACCACCGAAAATCATGTAATAGAACTCCCGAGTCCACAAAGTAAATCCGGTAAAAAACCTATCTCTTTTCATTCCCCCGAGCATGGCAGGGTTCTGATAGAAGTAGTAGGCGTCGGTGAGAAACCTGAACTTGGCGGTGTTGGAAACGAGTTTTTCCAGGTAGACCTGCGCCGCCTGGTAGTCGGGGTCGATCTGCTTGGTCTTAACCAACTTCTCCTTGGCCTCCCCCCTCTTCATTGCGGTCATAGGCCTCGATGGCCCGCGAAAAGGCCACCACTGCCGCCGTCTTCTGCTCCCGCTTCTCCTCGGTCTTTTTCTCGGTGCTCTTGGCCACCTTTACATCGAACTGGCCGAGTATGGCCGAGGCGAAGTAGCCTGAGATGTACTCGTAGGCACCCGGCCGTTCAGAGAGCTTCTCCCGGAAGATCACCTCTCCCGAGTCCACATCTGTCATCCGTATGCTGATGAGCAGCTGCGGCTTCATATCCACGATCTCGCCGAAGACGAGGTAGTCGGCGGCGAGCATGTTCCCTACCTCGATCTGCTTTTCCCGGTCCTCGGCGAGTCCCGAGAGGGCGAACTTCATCTCGTTCATGAGCTCGACCCGCTTTTCCCTCTCTACAAGGGTCAGACCAGGCGAGTTAGAAAGTTCCACGGCGATCATTTCCGAGATGCCCTTACCGAGAAATTCGTAGTCGGGATTCCGGCTGTGGACAACAAAATCGACCATAGCCACCCGCTTCTCTTCAGCAAAGCCGCCAAAAGCAACAATCAGAAATGTAAAAAGAATCAATGATTTGCGCAGCACGACAGTCTCCTTCCAAAGCCGCTATGGTAGTACACACAGCAGTGGATGCAGGACTTCGTATATCTACTAAACACATAATACCATTTGCGGATGAGAAATCAAGGTTTTAAAAGAACAGGATTGAACAGCGCATTTTCCTTTAAAAACAGATTGTGAATACTCCATTGTGGGGTACAATGATAGTATACCACACAGCAGCATTAAAGGAGGATTGTATGGAGTTGGAGGATTCAAACGGGAAAATTGTTGTACCCCAAAGTCCTGCAGAAGTCGATCAGATGATCGATCGTCTGGGCCGGGATTTGGATCATTGTATTCTCAGCGAGGGTGAACTATTCATTCAGGCTGCCGGATCCGCTCCGGGAATGATTGTTCAGTATGGAGACCCTTCGGGCCATTATGAGGCCGCCCAAATGCTGCCGCCGGAGACCGTGAAAGAGCTCTTTGCCGCTTTCTTTCAAAATGATGACTCCTGGCGGACAAGGGTAGGCTACACACGCATAGGTGGAGGAAGCACGTCCTCCGGTGCACCGGGTTCGGGAGCCGATCGAGGAAGAGTCGCAGGACAACAGGAGAAAAGCCTAAAGGACAGCCTGCTCGACTCGGTGAAACGAGAGATAGGACACAATGTCTCCGGTATGGTCCGCCGTGGAATCCGCGGTGCCTTTCGAAAGTTCAAATAGACCATATTCGGCATTCCTGTTACGCTCTAGCACGAACTTTAATTCCCCGACAATTCAAGAAAACGGTTGCGCAGTGGATTGAGCGCGGCATAGAGCCATGGGAATTTTCCGGCGTTGTTGACGCCGACACTGCCTCTGCTGCCCCAGTGGTGGCTTCCGCCGGTAAAGTAGTTCTCCTTGGTAATCTTTATAACTGGAGCCTTTTAATAAATTTTGCTGATACCGTGCAGTTCAAGAAGCGTTTTTCTTGTGGTTTTCCATATAGGAACGAAGCACAGCGTTGATACGGGTCTGGTATCCCTTGCCATGTGCTTTGAACCATTCCAGGATATCACGATCTAATCGCAGGGTAACTGGTTTTTTCGGTTCCGGATATTCGATATTTGCACGGTCCCAGAAAGATGTATCCAGTTCCGGGATATCCGAATAATCAATTTTTTCTTCTCTGACTTCTTCATACTTACTGTTTCGTCGATCTTTGTACTTGCTCATCGTACTTTCTCCTTTCTCTGGAGTTTGCTTTTCGTGCAGATATAATTCTGATTGTATCCCCCCTGAGGGTATAAACAACAATACATACAGTATTATAAATAGCTGTTGCTTCCTGGAAAGTTATCCCATGTTTAGTTTTATTATTTATATTTTTTTCTTTGGACCATTCAAACTCCATAGTCCATTATAAGATTGTATGTACAATATGTCAATACAATATTAAATTGTCCGGCAGGATCAAATAGACCATATTCGGAATTCCTGTTTCGCTGTAGCACAAACTTTATTTCCCCAACAATTCAAGAAAACGGTTGCGCAGTGGATTGAGCGCGGCATAGAGCCATGGGAATTTTCCGGCGTTGGTCTTCTTTAGAGGATCAGCGCCCGCTTCGAAGAGCAGGGTCATGGTACCCGGTGCCTCGCCCAAAACCGCATACATCAGGAGAGTACAGCCAGTTCTGGCTGTACTCCAGAGGTGAGGGAAGATCCCATTCGCTTAGGGACTGCAGACCGGCACGCCCCCACACTTCGGATTGTTTAAGACTATCGGGATGATGGTAATCGAGAATTTCCGAGATCTCACCGAGCATCCTCGCATCCCTGAAAAACCTGGTTTCGGAAGTAACTAGATCATATTCGAGAAGCCGTTGTATATACTCTTTTTTTACTTTGTCCCAGCCGCCGGACACCCGATAGAGGCTCAAATCACTGTACAGATAACGGGGGTTAGTCACTACGAACATGGGTATAATCACCTTCCCGGGCAGATAGAGGGAATAGCTGCTGAGAAAATAGATATCTTCTCCATCCCGCATTCCATCAGAACGGCTCCACTTTGTCTGCACAAGAGCTCTCTTCTTAGCCCAGGAGGGAATTACTCCTACACACAGAAGCAGCACTATCAGAATCAGAACCCTGTACAGGGAAGTTCGTATGAACATACCCACAGTATAGCACGGAAATATTCAACAGAATGGCGGTATAACTTTTTTGCTTGCCTGTTCATATCCATCGTATCTTGCGGAACTTCGAATGACATCAGTGGTGAGTATATCTGCATTGAACATTACAGCGAAGAGGGGGTAGGCGGGCTCTCTTTGGAATTTAGTAAAGACGGCACCGTGCTCATGAAACCCGTGAACATGAAGGGGGACTACTCAGTAGAGGGAAATACCGTTACATTAGAATTGGAGCATTTCGACCTCACCTTCACAAAGGACGGCAATATCCTTACCTCTTCCGATGGAACCGTAGCCTACGAGAAAAAATAAAGATGTGTATAGAATTGAATTAATTCTCAGAATTACCCTAACAACCGGGTCGTACCTACACTAATCGTATTTGTATGCTTTCCGACGGTGGACCCGGTTGAAAAAAACACCTCTAACAATCCTCCATCACTTCGAGTTGAGAACCCTTCTGCACGATGTACTTACCAATGACTGCGATCCATTCTACCGGTATTCCTATCTTTCTTCACCTGAATCTGCACCTCGGTGATGTAGTTTTCTGCATCCCGCTCGACGAACTGATCTATGATGTTGAAATTGATTTTTCGCTTTGCCAGGGAGATACCTCGGTCCTTTGCCTCGGAGTAGAGACGTTCGAAAGTTTTTTCAATCTGCTCATAGGGGCCAAGGTGATACCCACAGAAAAATTGCCCGGCCTCGATACTTTTAACCTGAACCCCTTCCCGCTCGATCTCCTCCTCTTCACGCACATCCGGTAGGAAGGCCCCGAAGCTTTTTTCGCCATCTTCATAGAAAACAACGGTTGGATAGTAGTAGAAGTAGTCGGTGCCGTAGAGTATATCCTCCGATCCTATCGGAAGATAATAACGGATGGGAAACTGCTTTATGCAGACCTGTCCTGTGTCGATGCACTCTATCTTTTCTTCGATGAAACGTATTTTTCTCTGAATGACCTCGTCGATTCTTCGCAGCCGGTCCCACTCCTTTCGGATGACCGCCGACTGCCTTTTTAGCTGGTCGAGGGTATAGTGAATGTCCCGAGTATCCATATACGACTGGATCTGCTCGAGGGAGTACCCTAAATTCTTAAGGTACCTGATTGTGGCGAGCTTGTAAATCTGATCGAACTTGTAGAGGCGGTAGCCGCTTTGTGCTTCACGACAATAGGGTTTGAAGAGGCCCATCCTATCATAATAATGGAGGGTCTGCACGTTCATGTTAAAGAGATCGCTTATTTCACCAACACTGAGGACATTCTTCATTCAGTCGTTACCTTTTGCTCCTTATATAAGGTATACCCAGTGCAGAAGGCTCGCGGCTCTTGCCCATAGCGAGGAACAGAACGAGCACAGTGATAACATAGGGAAACATGGTAAAAAGCTGTGATGGTACCGGGATCCCCGCGGTCTGCATTCTGAATTGTAAGGCTTCAGCTGCCCCAACTACGAGGGCAGCAAGTAAAATGCCGGGAGGATTCCTCCGGCCGAGGATAACTACCACCAGGGCAATGTACCCCTTCCCCGAGGTAATATTCTCCATAAAGAATCCTAGCAAGCCGAGGGTGAGATAGCTTCCCGCTAAGCCCCCGAAGAAACCGTTTGCGATAGTTGAGAAGTAGCGAATACGAAACACATTGAGTCCTGCGCTGTCGGCAGCCTTTGGATTTTCACCTACCGCGTGGAGACTCACCCCCCACTCCGTACGATGAATAAAGAACCAGGCCAGAAAGATCGCAATAAAAGTGAAGTAGACAAAGAGGTCTTGATTGAATAGAACCGTTCCGACGACGGGAATCCTCGATAGGATCGGGATGGGAATCTTTGGAGTCACCGGACACTCGGGTAGAGTTGTTGACTTGCCGAACACGATAAGAAAAAGGAAGCTCGTGAGTCCTATAATCAGAAAATTAAGTGCAAGCCCCGCTATTGTCTGGTTCACCTTACAGTAGATACTGAGATACGCATGGATACTGCTCACCGCGATCCCACCGGCAATACCTGCACACACACCAAGCAAGACGCTTTGCGTCAAAAAAGCTATGATAAAGCTGAAAAAAGCTCCCGAAAGCATTATGGCCTCAAGGCCAATATTGAGTATGCCGCTTTTCTCAGAGAAGGTTTCACCAAGCCCTGCCAGGGTAAGGGGCATCGCCATCCGCAAGGTTGCAGAGAGAAAGGCTGTGAGGGCAGCAATCAATCCGGTTTCTATCATACCTTTTTCTCCTTTTCTTTTTCTGCGAAGAATGTGAGTAATGTGCTTCTTGCGAGGATTAATAGTACTATAGATCCCATGATGATCCAGGAAATGGATGCGGGAACCCCAGCCTGTCGCTGCATACTAAGCGATCCTACCTGTAGGGCGGCTATACCCAGTCCCGCAGCAGCAACACCGAAGGGATTGTTCTTTCCGAGCAACGCTACGATTATCGCCACGTAACCGAACCCCGGGGAGAACCCCTCCAACAGTTTGTAATGGATACCCGCAATCTCCCCAACCCCGGCTATCCCGGCAAAACCGCCGCTGAGCAGAGATGAGAAGACAATATACTTTTTCACGGGTATTCCCGAGCACAGGGATGCCCTCTGGTTTAGGCCGACAACCCTCAGTTTATAACCAGGACTTGATTTCCACATCAACACATACACCAGCACCATGGCAATGAGTGCAATCAGAAAGCCGAGGTGGAGGCGCGTGGGATACATGAGCAAGGGAAAAATGAATCCATTCGGAAGCTTGGAGGACATCGGGAGTGGATATTCCGGGTCCTTCAATACAGTGCGCACCAGAATTCCCAAAATGTTTATGGCGATGTAGTTAAACATGATGGTGTTGATGACCTCGGAGATACCGAACCTCGCCTTCAAGTAGCCTGGAATCAAGGCCCATATCCCGCCGGCAACAAAACCCGCCACAATTCCCAAAGGAATGGCAATGAGAGCCGGCAGCCCGGGAAAAAGGTATGCAGTTGTGGTCACTGCAATAGCTCCCCAATAAATCTGTCCCTCTGCACCGATGTTGATGAATCCGGTCCTAAAGCCGATAGAAACACCGAGACCGGCCAAAATCAGCGGGGTTGCCCGGACCAGCACCTCTGAGAAGCCGTACAATGATCCGAAGATACCCCTGAAGAAGCTCATGAATGATTTTGGTACATCGCTTCCAACGGATAGTATGAGTACTACCGCCAAGGATAGGATGATTACAACAATCAATATGTATGAAAGTGCTGTTTTTAACCGTTCCACTACTCTACCCGCCTTGAATCGGAACCACTCTCTGCTGCTTCGCCGGCCATCAGGCGTCCAAGGTAGTTCACATCCACATTTCCATCATTTTCAAGCACCGCCATTATCTTGCCGTGAAACAACACGGCTATCCGGTCACTCAACGCGAATATCTCATCCAGGTCTGCAGAAATAAGAAGAATGCTGCTGCCGGAGGCCCGTCTCTCGAGGAGTTTCTGTCGCACAAACTCCGTAGCACCGATATCAAGCCCGCGGGTTGGGTGAAATGCAATAATAACAGGGGGAGAACCGGCGAGCTCACGGGCAAGGATCAGTTTCTGCTGGTTTCCTCCCGAGAGATAACGGACCGGTTTGCCGATGCCCGCCGTCTTTATGTTGTACGTATCGATCATCTCTTTCGCAGTTTCATCTACATTAGCGTATTTGATAAAGCCAGATTTGACGTATTCCCGCTTCGAATACATCCGAAGAAGCACATTCTCCCTCATGTCCATATCCATGATAAGTGCGTCATTCTGCCGGTCCTCGGCAATATACCCGAGGCCCATATCCTTTCTCTGCTGGATGCTCGCCGAGCTTGCATCCCCGCCGAGCAGCCGGACTTTACCGGCGGAGCAATCCCTTACCCCCAGCACCGCCTCGGCGAGATACTTCTGCCCGTTGCCATCCACCCCCGCAATGCCGATCATCTCTCCTTTTCGAACACTGAGTGAGAGCGGCCCCAGCACATTTCTTCCATTCTCCTCGACCGCAAGCTCATCAAGCCCTAATCCCTCTTCATGTGGGCATACAGTGTTGGGCGTACGACTGATAGTCTTAAGCTCTCTCCCAATCATGTAGTGCGAGAGCTCGACACTACCCGTTTCTGAGGTGTGTACAGTCGCAACATTTCGTCCGTCCCTGAGAATAGTCACTCGATCGGTAATCTCCAGTACTTCCGGAATGCGATGGGTAATGATGATTACCGAATGACCTTCTTGGCGGAGTTTCTCCAGTACTTTGAAGAGACGCTTTGTCTCTTGAGGGGTGAGAACTGCTGTGGGTTCATCAAGGATGAGAAGCTCGGCGTTTCTATAGAGTAGTTTGATGATTTCCACCCACTGTTCTCCACCGACAGAAAGGGAAGACACTTTATCAGTTGGAGAGATGTGAACATCATAAGCACTGAGAAGTTCCCTAATCTTCTCGTCTATGCTCCTGCGGTTCGGAAAGGGGTGACCCTCGGATTTCAGCCCGAGGGTTATGTTCTGGGATACAGTGAGGGTCGGGACCAGCATAAAATGCTGGTGGACCATACCTATACGATTATCAATAGCCTCACGGGGAGAATCAAAATGGATTTCTTCCCCCTTCCAGGTTATTCTTCCACCGTCCCGCTGATAGATTCCATAAAGGATATTCATAAGGGTCGTTTTTCCGGCACCGTTCTCACCTAGAAGGGCGTGGATTTCTCCAGGTTTGACCTCAAGCGAAACTTTGTCATTTGCCGCTTTTCCAAAAAAATACTTATCAATATCCTTCATCAAAAGGATGCTGTTGGTACTCAACTTTCCTCCCGTCTTGTGTCTTCGATCATAGGTAGAGGAGGTTTCCCGGTCAGTTGCAGCGGTTGCACTAGTGTACTGTCCGACCGGGAAACCAAATTATCTCACACTGCACGCTTTAAGAAGTAGGTTCCTCAATAATGGGCACGTCAAAACTACCGTCGTTAATCTGTTTTTTCAGATCGGAGATAGTGGCCTTGACCTCTTCATCTATCTTATCTTCAAAACCGTGATAGGGGGCTATATCAACTACATCTTCTTTCATGCCCTGGTAAAAGATTCCCCCTTCGAAGTTATTGTTCTTCACCCTCTCTACTGCGTTGAGAACAAGTTGGGGAACACTATAAATAGTGCTGCAGATAACAGTATCAGGGGCAATCGAACTCTGGTCCCAGGAATCACCGGTTGCCAAAAGCCCCCGCTCTTGTGCAGCCTTTATAACGCCTGTTCCCGCCTGATTCGCCGCATGACTCAGCACATCGGCACCCTTGTCTGCCATAGATAATGCGGCCTCCTTCCCAAGTGCAACATTGGTAAAAGAACCGATATACACGTCGTACACCTCTATTGAGGGATCGTACTTCTCGGCACCAAGCTTGTATGCCTCAAGGATCTTTACGATAGAAGGTTGCTCAATGCCGCCGACAATACCAAGCTTGCCTGTGTCCGACATCGATGCAGCCAGGTATCCCATCAAGTAACCTGCTTCTTCACATGCAATTACGTATGAAGCCACATTCTCAGCCTTTGAGTTCGCCTCTATTGCCATAAAGTTGGTGTCGGGAAATCGTGCTCCCACTTTCACCGCCGGCTCGCCGAATTGGTAACCGTGCCCGATTACAAGATCATAGCCCTGGGATGCATAGTCTGTGTAGGCCGCCTCGCTGTCGGCGATCGACACCTGCTCAGAGTAGGTCGTCTCCAGTCCGTATTTCTCCTCTGCCTCTTTGAGCCCCTGGAGGGCTACTGCATTCCACCCCTGGTCGTTTGCAGGCCCCGACAGAAGTAGAGCGACCTTCATTGAACCATCTCCCTTTTCACCCAATTCCTGCTGTCCACCGGCAAATACCGTCGATACAGTGAACAGGAGCACCAAGCCAATCATCAATAATCTCTTCATCATTTTCCTCCTTGCATTGCTCTCGCAAAGCCCTTAATAAAATTTGGAACTTTTTTCTCTCAGTACACGTGTGCAGACTTCCTCCGCCTCTCGCGCGAGGCGTATTTCATCAACTCCCGTAAGAATTCCATCACTGTAGACGACTTTACCGTTCACCATGGTGAGCCACACATCTCCAGTGACACCGACTCGGGCAAGTAAATTGCCAGGATCGTGAAGGGCCCCGGCGAGATCAAGTCTTTCAGTATCAATCATAAACAGATCTGCCCCCTTCCCTGGCTCCAGGGAACCGAGATCGTTACGCCCAATCATGTGACTCCCGCCTTTAGTAGCTAACTTCAGCATCTCGTAGCCTGATGGGGCACCTCCCCTGGATTTACTGTGGTAAGACTGCATGAGATAGGCCATTCGGAGTGAATCGAGCATATTTGAGCTGTCATTGGTCGCCGATCCGTCACAGCCAAGGCTGAGTCTCATCCCATTCTTCTTCATTGAAGGAATATCGATTATGGGAAATCCTCCGAGTGTAGCAGGGGCTGGACAGTGTGAGAGGCCAGTACCGGTTTCTCCCATTACCTTATATTCTTCCGGGGTGAGTTCCCAGCCATGGGCATACCAGACATCGGGCCCCGCAAATCCTATTTCCTCGCACCACTTCAGGGTCCGCACACCCCACCGCTCGAGGATAGCTGGATTTTCTCCTTCACCCAGGTGCGTGTGTAGGTAGACTCCCTTATCACGAGCTAGCTCCAGTGACTGGCTAAAGGTGTCTTTATAACAATTGATGGGTTGGCAGGGAGCTACAACGATCTGCCGCATACTATAAGGCTCAGGATCATGGAACATATCAATAAGTCTCTCGCAATCGGCAATAAATTCCTCAGTGGTCTCGACCATCTCTTCGGGCACATTCCCACCATCTTTATGCGGTAAGGTGTTGGCCCCGCGACCGGCATGGTAGCGGATTCCGAGTTGTTGAGCAGCCTCCATCTGACGGTCCACAAGTTGTTTTCCCGCTGATCTCGGATAACAATATTGGTGATCGAACGCCGTGGTACACCCGTGTTTTAGCAAATCAGCCATCGCTGTCAGGGAAGAGTAATAGATCACGTCTGGATCGATAAGCTTGAAGATTTTGTATATTTCCTCAATCCAGTCGAGGACCAGCATATTCGGATAATCGATTGTTGTGAGGTTCCTTACAAAGGTCTGAAAAAAGTGGTGGTGTGTATTCACCATCCCCGGATATACAAACTTCCCCCGTGCATCGATTATCTCATCTGCCGGCTCATCATCAATCTTATCATCGATCTTCAGGATTTTTGGTCCTTCTATCAGGATATCACTATCATGATAAACCGTATCGTTCTCATCACAGCTCACTATAGCCGCCGCATTCTTTATGATTACCGTACCCTTACCACTCATCTTCCCATTCCCCTCATACATAATGTTTTTTCCTTTAATTATGAAACTGATTATAAACCCTATAGTAACTATAGGTGCAAGAGTAAAAATAAGTTATTCATAAAATTTCAGCATCAGTGTAATGGTGCTCATATACGCTCCATCTATAATTACCTGTGATCAAGTCGTCTCGAAACGAGGCTAAAGAAGATATTTATAACGGTAGAAACTCAAAGCGCGCGCACAAGTGATCAGCGACAATTAAAATTACCAGTCTAACGACAATTATTTTTCCCTGTTTACAACCTGATGTAACGAGAAGTGGTATCCTCCTGAAAGGAGGACCCATGGTAACTGATCAACAAGTGAGGAGGTTGAAACAGATG
>JAIPFV010000094.1 GCA_021736475.1 Spirochaetia bacterium
CAGACTCAACTTGAGCTCGCCGGCAATTAACCCGACCGCCACCAGTACCACCCCAATCAGTTTCTCCGGAGCCACGCTTTGGTGCTGCACCGCATCCAGGACTACCCCTATCCCCAACTGACCGGTATAAAGGCCTAAAAAAGTTTTTACAGGGGAAGTCTTCTTCAGCAAATAGGTAATTGTTCCTACCACCGCCACCCCTAACACACCCCCGCCAAGCAGCACGTGTATAGGTATTCCGCCAAGCTGAGCCATAAACTCACTGTCCAAGTTTCCCCGCAACAGATTAAGGGGTATCAGAACCAGCAGGGCGCTGACATAGTTAAACTGCAACATTCGACTATGACCCCAGCGGCTGGAGTTATAGCTGTTGAACATCGACTGTACAATCAGGAAAAAACCCGGTACGAAGGCTGCTGCAATCCACAGCGGCTCGGCCCCGCTCTGAACACCAATCATAACCGAACCGGGAACGATAAAGGCAAGTACCATTGCCCGCTGTATCCATACCGACTGGCCACCCCGGCTCCAGGGAGTCAGCTCAACAATATAGGCTCCCAGGGTCTGTCCGGCCAGGGTTCCGGCTAGGGCCAGTAGAATACCGCCCCGTACAAACACTTCCATATTAATCAGTACCACCACAATGCCCAGCATTCCGGCACTTAAATACCACACCGGAGCCTGCCGCGGGTTGAAGCCTGGTGCTCCACCGCCGGGAACGATCCTCCGGTAGCCTGAGGCGGTTAACAAACCCACAACATGCAGCACTAAAAGGGCTGCCAAGGGACCCAGGAACATCTGCAGCTCCCCGCTGAATTGTACCATAATTGCAACCAGTGCACCGCAGCCGAGCGATAGTAAAACATCCATTAATTTAGCTCCCAAAAACGAATTTTGCCGTTGATTTTTACAGTTTACACGCTATTATTAAAAAGGAGGAGGACATATGTCATATGAACTTGTAAAAAAGTACTTTCCCTATCTCAACCACTATATCGAATCCGAACGCTCCCCCGGACTGGAGGAACGCCGTTGGCAAAAGGGCGATTTCATCTGCCATGCCGGGGAACCGATTGATTATATGCATTTTATCACCCGGGGAAAAGCCCGGGTGTTTTTGCCATTGTACAACGGGAAACAATTTCTTTTCCGCATTTACCAGCCCGGTGCAGTGGTCGGCGATTTAGAGTTTTTTACCGGAGGCACTACCACCTGTGCGGTACAATGCATCAGTCAGTGCCATACCTACTGTGTTCCAATGGATGCCCTCCGCCGAAACTCAGACATGAACAGTACACTCTTATTCTCATTAGGCCAAATCCTAGCTGAAAAACTCGAAAGCAACTCAATCGCAGAAGCGATCAACACCCACTATGACCTTGCAGCCCGGGTGGCCGCCTACTACCTTACCCACACCGACCCTCACATTCAGGCCGGCAGCCTGCAGGAACTCAGCGAGTGGCTGGGCACCAGTTATCGCCATCTGGCCCGCATACATACCAAACTGGTAAAAACAGGAGCCCTAAAAAAGGAAAACCGTACCTATAAAATCAACAACCGGCCCCTGCTCAAGCAATACTCCGACACTACCCTTTTAGAAGGCACCCATAGTCTCAGTTAATCCCGCCCTTCAAAACGCCCCTCTGTTCGGTTCTTACGCACCTCGTCCCAGGCAAATACCCGGCCATTCATAGCCACATATACCCCCGCCGGCAGCAGCTGCACCGCTGCCACACTAAAACCAAAATTAAACACCGCATCCGAGTGCTGCACCGCATAGGGCACCATCGCACCGGTCAACACTACTGTCTTTTCCATCCCCGCGTTGCCCAATATCTGCGCTGTCTCGGCCATAGTATCTGTTCCGTGGGTCACAATAATCCGCTCCTCCGCTGCCCTCCGGCAGGAATCAAGCACCCGCAGCCGGTCCTCCGGGCCCATATCCAGGCTGTCCACCAGCTGGTTAATCTCAACCTCAATTGGTACTGTGCAGCGCGCCGCCCCCATAATCTCCGGCAAATGGGTATCACGGAAGGTCAACTGTCCGTTCAGCTCGTCGTAGTGTTTATCGAATGTCCCGCCGGTCACAATTAGTCGTATACTCAATTCAGATTCTTCCTTTAATAATAATTTAGATGATGCATATAGTTTCGAAACTCAGGCTAAACCGGCCCGGTCCGCTTGGCTGCGTCATGTCTCATTAATACGTACCATATGCACGTGGTCCCGCCACCGTCCGTTAAGACACAGGTAACTTCTTGCCAGACCTTCATTACTAAATCCCGCCCGGATTGCCGTCCGCAGGGAAGCCTTGTTCTCCGGCACCACATTCGCCTCCACCCGGTGCAGCCGCTCAAAGCCGAATAGATAGTCAATCGCCGCCTCCAGAGCCTCGCCCATGTATCCCCTCCGGCAGTAATCCTTGTCCAAAGCGTAACTGGCAAAACAGGACTGAAAATGTCCGCGAATAATATTCGAGAACTTCACAAAACCGATCACTCTGTGTCGCACCTCGGCGAAATTATCGCTTTCTGCAGAAACGCATTCTATTGACCCACTGTCCTTCGGACGTATCCAAAAAACCAGAGTATCCCCCGCTTCAATCTGCTGCCGCAGGTTTTCCTGCTGTGCCGCCGGAGTAAAAAACCGTTCATCCCGCTCCGGCTCCCAGGGAGCTAAAAACTCTCGGTTGCGCCGATAGTAGTCGCTCACCTCTTTGGCCATCTCAAGCCGCGGAGGCTCGAGCCGCAGATGCCGGGTTGTCAGTCCACCCTTAAAGTCGGCATCCAGCCCCCGCTGTGCCAGAAACATCCGTGCCCGAAGTACAACCTCCGGGGCATCGGCAGCGATATCCTCTTCTCCCGCCTTTATGTACTCCATCAAGCCGTCCGGTATAACCTCTGTCAGCTCGTGTCGGTCCAGTACTGTCTGCGTACCATCCGTATACAGCAGCACATCAACAATCAGGTCACGATATTCCACCTGTCCCCGGCTCAGGTGTACCGAATCGACCACATTAAAGTAGGCCGCATCCAGCCTGCCGTCGGCCCGGTACCACAGGTACAGGTTATAAGGACAATCCTCCCAGTAAAAGGCATAGGTGTACATCGGAGGGCCCAGCTCCAAGCCCTCTACCTGCCAGTCCTTCTGAAAATAGTATTTCAGCACCGCCATTCCAGCCGATAAATGCACAAGCCCGCAGTCGGCCTTGGACACCTTCCCGCTGTAATGATACTTCACCTCTTGGCAATAAGGATATTCCTGTTCCATACCTCCAGTATACGCGTCGACGGCTTTCGGGAAAAGAGAAAAATTATTTCTGTTTACAACCCTCCGGCAATAAACTACTCTTAAATCAAAGGAAGTATTTAATGACATCAAAATATAAGGGAATCAATACCAAACTGGTTCACGCCGGCGAGCCGCGGCCCCTCATCGAAGGGGCGGTCAGCCTGCCGATATTTCAATCTTCTACTTTTGAATATGGCGGCAGTAAACAGAACGGCCCACCACGCTATATCCGCCTTAACAACACCCCCAACCATACTGCATTGCACGAGAAACTGAGGCTTATCGAAGGGGGCGAGGCTGCATTAGTTACCGCCAGCGGAATGGCTGCGATTTCAACCGCCCTATTGGCGGTGCTCAAACCCGGTGACCGGTTGATGGTACAGTCCGATCTGTACGGCGGCACCCACAGCTTCGTAACCGAAGACCTCCCGGAACTGGGTATTGGAGTCGACTTCATTGACACTAACAATCCGTCCGACTGGACTGATAGGCTGAGCGAAAATACTAAGGCAATTTATGTTGAATCAATTACCAACCCGTTGATGAAAGTCTGCGACCTGGCTGCGATTGTTGCCTTCGCCCGCGATCACAATCTGGTCAGCATGATCGACAACACATTCACCAGCCCCATTAACTATCGACCGCCTGAGGCCGGCTTTGACCTGTCACTGCACAGCTGCACCAAATATCTTAACGGCCACTCGGACGTACTGGCCGGGGCTGTGATCGGCCGCCGCGATCTGATTGAAAAATGCGCCCGTAAATTGATCCACCTCGGGGGTGCCCTCGACCCCCACGCCTGCTCGATGCTGCACCGCGGTATGAAGACTCTCAATATTCGCATGCAGCGACACAATCAAAACGCCCTGGAAATAGCCCTGTTTTTGCAGCAGCATCCGAAGATCACCCAGGTAAATTTCCCCGGACTTCCCGACTCACCCTATTACAGCTTAGCCCAGCATCTGTTCGACGGCTGCGGTGGAATGCTCAGTTTCGAGGTAGAAGGGGGAACCGCAGCTGCCGATAGCCTCATCGCCAAACTGCAGCTGCCAATCTGCGCCCCCAGTCTTGGAGGAGTAGAGAGCCTGATTACCCGGCCGGCCACCACTAGCCATTCAAGTATGTCGTCACAGGACCGCCAAAAGGCCGGCATCACCGACAGTCTGATACGTTTCTCTACAGGCATCGAAGATGCGGAGGACCTGATTCACGACCTTGAAGCGGGGCTGTCCCGCATATAGAATTTAGGTGTGCATCGTAGTGTCGATATAGTAACGGTTACGACCGTCTTCCTTAGCCTTGTATAGGCATTGGTCAGCCCGAAGAAACCAGGACTCGGCATCCTTGGCTGAACCGAGCAGGGCTGCACCGATAGAGACGGTGACAGGGGTTGCCCCGCAGCGAAGGTTGCTTCTAATCTTCAGAAGCACATTCCTGCACACCTCTTCCAATCCCCTGGAGTTGATATTCGACAGCAGGATGACAAACTCATCGCCGCCGTAGCGGAAGGCGTGATCGCTTAGGCGGATCGAGGTAGAGATAAGATGGGCAAGTTCACACAGCACCCGATCCCCTTCGGAATGGCCCATAGTATCATTGATATATTTGAAGCTGTCCAGATCCATAACCAGCAAGCCATAATCGGTGCTGTAGTCGGTTTTTGCCGAAAGGGCGAACTGAATCTGCTTCTCTAAACCCCGCCGATTGTCCAGACCGGTAAGAGGATCCTTAGTCGCCCAGTGCATAAGCTGGCTGCGCTGCCTCTGGTTTCTCCCGGCAAACAGATAGCTGAAGGAGGTTGCCGTTGCCGCGGTAGCCAGAAAGCTAATCAGTTGCACTTGGGTATAGAAAATTGTGTGGGGTAAAAATATATCCCGGATAACAAGAACCGTCACTACCGTTACCACCTGAATGAGTGCCAGCAGCGGTGTTGAGAGATAAAATACAAACATAATAAGGGGGTATATCCAGAATACTCCTTCTATCCCCCTGGAAAAGGTAACAATAATAAGCCCTAAGGAGCTTACTACGGAGATAATCAGACCTGACAAACGGGTATCTCCGGTTTTCCATGCCCTCACCGCAGAGACCCCTGCGGCAAGAACTATAGTGAAGTCAGAGGCTGCTACCAGATAATCACCTTCCAGGAGACGGTGAATCCCAAAGGGAGTTATAAATACAAATGCCAGTACCGCAACAATCACAATAAGAGTCAGCTGCAAGTCTTCGGTTATTTTCCCGCCCATACTCCCCCCATTCGTGAAAGTATCGACGAGGCAGACCGCCTTGTCAATCGGCCCCTCTTTTAGCTAAATTCTAACAATACCCTATCAGAAAAATTACTTTCCTTGTTCATATTACGTACATGAGAATTGCAATTGCCATAAACGGAGAAGGAAAGGGCCATGTGACCAGGATGATTGCTCTCTCTCAGAGACTCTCAAAATCCCACGAGCTCTTTTTCTGGGCTCCCGAGACAGTAGCTCCTATAGTTTCCCACGTGTTTCCGGAATCAAGGGTGCTTCCCCTTCCGCTTTTAAGGATAGACAGCAATCTTGACCGATACTTCAACCGGTTTGAAGAGATGATGGAAGAGGGTCGTAAGCCGGCGCCTGAGGGCTACTGTTTCCATGACGAGAGCCGGCGGGCTGCTTCGCTGGTACACCGCTTTTTCTCCACCCGCGGATTACCACTGGCCCATAAGGCTTAACAGGCCCGCGGCTCTCGTAGAACTGTTTACTCTTAACTCGCAAAAGGTGTCTTTTAGCTGACAACTGCAGCTATATCACTCTCCACCTCCGTGGTTACCTTCAAGCCGAAGGTGTCAATTATCTTCTGTTTAACGTTTTCCGATACAAAAGCCGGCAGAGTCGGACCGATTCGCACCCCTTTAAATCCAAGGGCCAAGAGGGCCAGAAGTACACAGACAGCCTTCTGCTCGTACCAGGCCACGGCAAAGTCAACCGGAAGATCGTTGACATCATCAAGCTCAAAGGCTTTCTGTAAAGTCAGAGCAATTGAAGCAATCGAGTAAGAATCATTACACTGCCCGGCATCGAGTACCCTTGGAATGCCGTCTATCTCACCGAGGTTGAGCTTATTGTAGCGGTATTTGGCACAACCCGAGGCCATAATAACTGTGTCCTTCGGAAGCTGCTTGGCAAATTCGGTAAAATATTCCCGGGACTTCATCCTGCCGTCGCAGCCTCCCATAACGATAAATTTCTTAATCGCCCCCGATTTGACCGCTTCGACTACCTTATCCGCCAGTAACTCTACCTGGTGATGAGCAAAACCACCGATTATTTCTCCCTCTTCTATCTGTTCGGGGGGCTTGCAGCTCTTGGCCAACTCAATAAGCTTTGAAAAGTCCTTCTTCCCGCCTTCGGTGCGGTCGGGAATATGGGGGACTTCCGGATATCCTGCCATCCCGGTTGTAAAAATACGGTCTTTGTATGCATCCCGCACCGGAATAATACAATTGGTGGTCATCAGAATCGGTCCATTGAAACTGCTAAACTCGCTGCCCTGCTTATACCAGGATCCCCCGTAATTGCCGACAAAATGGTTATACTTCTTAAAGGCCGGGTAGTAATTGGCCGGCAGCATCTCCGAGTGGGTGTATACATCCACACCGGTTCCCTGGGTCTGTTCGAGCAGCTCGGACATATCCTTAAGGTCGTGGCCGGATATCAAGATTCCGGGGTTGCTCCGTGTACCTATATTTACCTTAGTAATTTCCGGATGTCCGTAGGTGCTGGTATTCGCCTGGTCCAGCAGCGCCATAGTTTTTACTGCAGTGTTTCCGGTTTGCACCAACACCCCTGCCAACTCATCGATGCTCAAATTTTCAGTGGTTGCTACCAGTTCATCGATTACCTCACGGTACACTTCTTCATTTTCAAAGCCAAGTATAGAGGCATGGTCCCCATAGGCAGCAATTCCCTTGATACCGTAGATGATAAACTCGCGGAGCGAGCGAATATCCTCGTCTTCGGTGGCCTTTACGGCGGCCACATCAAATGCTGCTTCCAGGTCCTGATCACTCTTAGGGGCAAATTGTACATACTCCGGCAGGTCTTCACCTTGGCCATACTGGTCGACCAACTTCTGTGTGCGGTCAATCGTTTCATAAATCAGAGCCTTAATGCGTTCCACATCGAAATTGGCATTCGTGATTGTCGAAAACAGAGCCCGCAGGATTAAATTTCCCTCCTCCTTAATCGACTTGCCGGCAGCAGCCTTTTTCTGAGCCATATGCGCCAGTCCCTTTACGGCATATACCAGGACATCCATGTGATTAGCGGTAGTTTCATCCTTACCGCACACACCGCGCACGGTACAACCAATATTCTTGGCTGTTTCCTGACATTGATAACAAAACATACTCATATTATCCTCCTATGATTCTTATGCAAATTCTAGAAACTTCTCCTGCTTTGCCCCGCAGACAGGGCACTTCTCAGGTGCGGTCCCTTCCACGGTATATCCGCATACCTCACATACCTGAACCGCTTCTAAATCGACATCTTTACCGGAATCAACCGCCGCCTTAGCCTTTTTATATAGCGCAAGGTGCTCCTTTTCAGTTTGATATGACCAATTGAAACTGCGATATGCATCCTTTTCTCCCTGCATCTCAGCCACCTTCATATAAGCCGGATACATCTCCTCTACTTCAAAAGTCTCCCCGTCAATGCCCAGTTGCAGGTTCTTCGAAGTTTTGCCAGGGCCAAAGGCACCCATACTGGTGGCCAGATATCCAGTTTCAAGATGCTTCACTACTTGGTAATGATCGCCGGCATGAATGTACTCGGCGTACGCAACTGCAGTAAATAATCTGGCTACATTTGTAAAACCCTCTTTTTCGGCTTGCACTGAAAAGTGGCGGTATCGCATGTGTGCCATGCTTTCGCCGCCAAAAGCATTTACCATGTGTTGTTCGGTTATTTGTTTCATAAAATCCTCCAAAATAGTTTTTACATTACTCCCCTGCTTTAATTTTAATTTTATAAAAGAAGCTATGCAAATTCCCTACGGGATTCTTGCCTCCCGGGCTTCGAAGGAATAGAATAAAAACATGCCGGAAAAGTCGACTTTACAAAAAAGTGCGGAGGCCTTCCAGAAAGCCCTCCGGGCGCTCACCCGTAGCCTACCGATAATCGGTACGGTGGTACTGCTGATTTCTCTACTCAAGACCTACCTGCCCGCAAAATCGATAATTCGCTTTTTCGGTTACTCAGATACGGCCGACACGGCTATCGGGGCAGTATTTGGCTCTATTCTGGCAGGGAACTCTATTAACAGCTACATCATCGGTGAACAGCTATTGAAGGACGGGGCCCCGCTTACTGCGGTTACCGCCTTCCTGGCCGCCTGGGTTATTGTAGGGGTGGTACAGATACCCGCTGAATCTGCCGAACTGGGTCGACAGTTCGCCCTTACCAGGGCCGCTGCGGGCTTTCTGTTTTCTATGGTGGTAGCCCTGGTTGTATCCATTCTGCTCGGAGGGAGCTTAGGATGAGTCCAAAGAAAAATGCCGGAAAACCTATGTTTTCACGCAACTCCCTCATTGCCCTCGCCCTCACCCTGTGTGCCTACTTGCTGCTGCAGCTGACCGGATCCCCTCAAATCGGCACCGCATGGGCTCATGTCTGGAACCTGCTGCTGCAAATTCTTCCGGTTCTAGGAGTGGTACTACTCTTTATGACCGGAGGAAATCTGGTACCCAACTCCTTTGTAAAACGGCATCTGGGCGGAAAACAGGGTGGCAAAGCTTACCTATTTGCCCTGGCAGCCGGAACTCTCAGCCACGGCCCGGTCTATGCGTGGTACCCCTTTCTCTCGGAGTTACAAAAGAAGGGGGTTTCCAACGGAAAAATTGCCGCTTTTTTGTTTGCTCGGGCGATAAAAATCCCCCTGTTGGCGGCAATGGTATTTTATTTCGGCCTGCCCTTTACTATTGTGTTCACTGCCTGTATTCTCGGTGGGGCCTTGCTGATGGCTGTACTTTTCGAAAATGTTCCATAATTTTCCCCCTTCTTTACTTGAAATCTCATATATAGTGTGATAACCTCCTTTTTAGGTAAAAATAGCGCTAAATATGGTGCTATATTAAAAGGTAATCTAATGCAATGCCCGCACTGTAACACAAATAACGATAAAGTCGTCGAATCACGGAGTAACTCCGCCGGCACCTCGATCCGGCGCCGCCGGGAATGCCTGGAGTGCGGGTACCGATTTACCTCATACGAACACATCGAAGAAAAGCAGCTGATGGTCATCAAGCGGGATGGACGCCGAGAGCCCTTTGACCGCCAAAAACTAGAGCGTGGAATTCAAACTTCCTTGGAAAAGCGTCCTGTTTCACAGCTAAAAATCGAGGAAATCGTTCATTTCATCGAAGATGAAGCGGCTATTCGCGAAGGGGGCACCCGGGAAATTGACGGGGCCCAGATAGGCGAGATGGTTTTACAGCAGCTCTACAAAGTGGATAAGGTGGGTTATATCCGCTTTGCATCGGTGTATAAAATGTTTGAAGACGTGGAAGCCTTTAAACGCGAGTTAGATGCTATGTTTGCACAAAACGGGGGGAACAGTGAAGGTTGAATTAAAAAACGGAAGTTGGGAAGTACTGCTCGGTGACGAAGCGGATACCCCTGAGTCGGGGAAAAAAGGACGGACGGCACACAAAGAGCCGGTGCTGCGCCGCATTATCAAACGCGACGGGTCGGTGGAAGCCTATCAGCGAAGCCGCATCGCCGGAGCCATCGCCAAAGCGGTTACCGCAGTGAATAAGACCAACGATCCGCAGCAGGTTGAGAAGCTGGTCGAAGCACTCACCCAAAAGGTGGAGCAGAAACTGCAGGAGTTCATGCAGCACCGCCATCCCAACTCGGTGCCGGCCATCGAAGAAATTCAGGATCTGGTGGAAACCGTACTGATCGAATCGCAGGAGGTAGCCGTAGCCAAAGCCTACATCCTCTACCGGGCCCGCCGCGAGTCGATCCGCGATACCCGCAAACTGATGCTCGACATCAACACTACCATGGACGGCTATCTTTCCCAGTCGGATTGGAGGGTCAACGAGAATGCAAATGTCAACTTCTCGCTGGGAGGCTTGATCCTCCATAACTCCGGCACCATCACCGCCAACTACTGGCTTAAGAACATTTACACCCCCGAAATCGCCGAGGCCCACCGCAGCGCCGCCTTTCACATCCACGACCTTTCGATGTTCAGCGGTTACTGCGCCGGGTGGTCACTGCGGCAGTTGATTGACGAGGGACTGGGCGGAGTACCCGACAAAATATCCTCTAAACCAGCCCGACACCTCTCGACCCTCATCCAGCAGATAGTGAATTTCCTGGGAGTAATGCAAAATGAATGGGCCGGTGCTCAAGCCTTTTCCAGTTTCGACTCTTACCTGGCGCCCTTTGTAAAGACCGGAAATCTGTCCTACGAACAGGTCAAGCAGAACCTGCAGACCTTCGTCTTTGGGGTGAATACCCCCTCCCGCTGGGGCAGCCAAGCCCCCTTTACCAATATTACCTTGGACTGGACGGTTCCCGGCGACTTAGCCGACCGACCGGCACTAGTCGGGGGGCAAGAACAGGATTTCACCTACGCCGACTGCCAGGCTGAGATGAACCTGATTAACCGGGCTTTCATCGAACTGATGCTCGAAGGTGATGCGGAGGGACGCGGTTTCCAATACCCAATTCCCACTTACAACATCACTAAAGACTTTGACTGGGACTCGGAGAACGGCCGCCTGCTGTTTGAAATGACCGCCAAATACGGCACCCCCTACTTTCAAAACTTCATCAACAGCGACCTTGACCCCGGTGACGTGCGTTCGATGTGCTGCCGTCTGCAGCTGGATAAGCGGGAGCTGCGAAAACGCGGCGGTGGCCTGTTCGGCTCGGACGAATTTACCGGCTCGGTGGGAGTAGTAACCATTAACCTGCCGCGCATCGGTTACCTATCCGGCTCAAAGGTGGATTTCTTCCGCCGTCTGACCGACCTAATGGATACCGCCGCCCAGTCACTGGTGATCAAACGAAAGGTCATCGACCATCTGATGAAAGGCGGTCTGTTCCCCTACTCCCGCCGATATCTCGGACACCTGAACAATCACTTCTCCACAATCGGTATTGTAGGAATGAACGAGTGCGCCCTCAACTTCCTGGGCAAGGACATCTCTACCGAAGAGGGCAGCAGCTTTGCCGAAGAGATTCTGGACTACATGCGCCGCCATCTTGCCGACCTGCAGGAGGATACGGGCGACCTGTTTAACCTGGAAGCCACCCCGGCCGAGAGCACCAGCTACCGCCTGGCCAAACATGATAAAGAGCAGTACCCAGACATTATCACCAGCGGCGAGAGGGAGCCTTTTTACACCAACTCAACCCAGCTGCCGGTGGACCAGACCAATGACGTCTTTGAAGCTTTGGACCATCAGGACAAACTGCAAACCAAATACACCGGCGGCACCGTTTTCCATGCCTTTTTGGGGGAAGCGGTCAGCGACTGGAAGGCCTGTCGGAGCATGGTCCAAACCATCGCCCGCAACTATCACCTGCCCTACTTTACTATCTCTCCGACCTTT